>CAZPZA010000019.1:0-11613 GCA_964590985.1 uncultured Gammaproteobacteria bacterium | reverse complement strand
TTGCATTTTGCGCTTCTTATTTCCAGTATACCCATACCTTTTGGGGGAATGCAAGATACAGATTTGGGTATCTCAAACGACAATAGAAATGTCGGGCAATATTACACTATAGGGTATTGACATCCTTTCTCTTTTGTTGTATATTTTCTGTCACTCACTACTGCTAAGTGATAATTTTTTTTATAAGGAGTTATGGCTAAAAAAGTAAATATTAAACCTTTATTTGACAATGTTCTTATAAAACCACTTGAAGCAGAAGAAAAAACAGCAGGAGGCATAGTTCTTCCAGATACTGCAAAAGAAAAACCCCAGAAAGGCATTGTCATGGCAGTTGGTCCTGGTAAGAAAAATTCCGCAGGAAAACCTATTGCTATGGTAGTCAAAGCTGGACAAAAAGTGATGTATAAGAAATGGGGAGGCAATGAAATCAAGGTTAATAATGAAGAGTGGACCTTGGTATCACAAGAAGATATACTTGCGATAGTAAATTGACCTAATTAACCTAATTGCTCTAATTTCTAAAACGTTTAGGTCAATTAGAAATTAGGATTTAGAAATTTTCAGGATATGGCTAAGCAGTTGAAGTTTTCTGAAGAAGCAAGACAATCGTTGGTAAGAGGCGTTAATATCCTAGCTCAAGCTGTGGTAACCACGCTTGGGCCTAAAGGAAGAAACGTTGCCCTTGATAAAAAATGGGGTGCGCCAAATATAGTACACGACGGCGTTACAGTAGCCAAAGAAATAGAACTTGATGATCCGTTTGAAAACATGGGAGCTCAACTTGTAAAAGAGGCTGCCAGCAAAACCAACGATGTAACAGGAGATGGCACTACAACAGCAACTCTTCTTGCCCAGTCTATTATAAATACAGGCTTTAAGAACGTGACCGCAGGAGCAAATCCAATGATGGTAAAATCTGGAATGGAAAAGGGAGTTTTTGAAGTAGTTTCTCAAATTAGCAAAATGGCAAAAACCCTAAAAGACCAAGACGTAGTAAAGGTTGCCACAATTTCTGCTCAAGATTCAAAAATCGGCTCTCTTATTGCAGAAGCTTTAGCCAAAGTCGGCAAAGACGGCGTGATTACAGTGGAAGAAGGAAAAGGGCTCGAACTTTCTATAGACTACAAAGAAGGAATGGAATTTGACAAAGGATATGCTTCTCCCTATTTTGTTACAAATGCCGAGAAAATGGAGGCAGAGATAGAAGATCCTTATATTATGATCACAGACAAGAAAATATCCGCTCTTAACGAACTTCTTCCTTTCTTGGAAAGCTTGGTCAAAGTTTCTAAGAATTTGGTTATTATTGCAGACGAGATAGAAGGCGAAGCATTGGCAACTTTGGTTGTAAACAAACTGCGTGGAACATTCAATACTTTGGCAATAAAAGCTCCTGGATTTGGAGACAGAAGAAAAGAGATGCTTGAGGATATTGCAATCTTAACGGGTGGAACAGTAATTTCAGAAGACACTGGAAGAAAGCTTGAAAGTGTAAAGATTGAAGATTGCGGACGAGCAGACAAGGTATGGTCGGATAAAGAAAACACAAGAATTATTGGTGGAAAGGGAGACATGAGCAGAATAAAAGCCAGAATTGCTCAAATAAAAAGAGCAATAGATGAGACAAGTTCGGATTTTGACAAGGAGAAACTCCAGGAAAGATTAGCAAAATTATCTGGAGGGGTGGCAGTTATTAATGTTGGTGCGGCAACAGAGATAGAGCTTAAAGAAAGAAAAGAAAGAGTAAACGACGCAGTGGCAGCCACCAAAGCTGCTTTGGAAGAAGGAATTGTTGTGGGTGGCGGAGTTGCTTTGCTTCGCGCAAGAAAATCCTTGCTTAAACTTAAAGAGAACATGAAGGATGTGGATGAGAAAATTGGAGTATCTATTCTTTATGAGGCATTAGCAGAACCTATAAGATGGATCGTGAAAAATGCCGGTGCTGATGAGGGCTGGATTTTGAAAAAAGTGGAAGAATCAGGGGATCAAGACTATGGATATGATGTTATGACAATGGAATTTGGTTCTATGATCAAAGCTGGAATTGTAGATCCTGCGAAGGTTACTCGTTCTGCGCTTCAGAATGCGGCAAGTGTTGGCATGATGGTTTTGACCACAGAGGCTTTGATAACCGACATTCCTGAGAAAAAAGAAGCTTCAACTCCGGGAGGAATGCCTGGAGGAATGGGAGAATACTAAACTAATTTCTAATTTCTAATTTCTAATTAACCGCGTTTGACGCGGTTTTTTATTATCTGCTATATTGTTTAAGCATTTAAGTTCCATGAAGAAGGTTGTTATAATTATTGTTCCTTTGATTATAGCTTTAGGAATTTTTGTTGGCGTAACATATTTTTTAAATGTGGGCTTTGGTAAAGGTGCTTTGCAGGTGACATCTACGCCTCAAAGCGAAGTCTATCTGGATGGAAAGCTTTTTGGCAAAACGCCTCTTTGCATAGGAGAAGAACAATGCGAAATAAAAGAGATGCTCAAAACTGGAGAGTATGCAATAAGACTTTTACCGTTAGAGGGTAACTACAAACCGTATGAGGCAAAGATTTCTATAAATAAGCTTACTCTTACTGTTGTTGATAGAACGTTTGGAGGGGCAGCATCTTCTCATGGAAGCATCACAACGCTTAGTTTTCTTTCCAATAAAAAAAACGCAGAGCTTTTTGTAGTTTCTTTTCCAGACAAAGCAAATGTAATTTTAGATAACAATCATGTTGGTGTAACTCCTCTTTTGTTGAAAAATCTAACAGAGTCGGATCATGATTTAAAAGTTGAAAAAGATGGGTACATTGATAAGTCTCTCAAAATTAGAACCACTTTAGGTTACAAGCTTGAATCCTTGGTGTTTCTTGGAGTAGATACCAATATAGGCACTCCCTCTGCCAATCTTGAGGGCAAACTTGAAGACAAAGAAGAAGAGGCAACTCCCTCTGCCAAAATAGTAATACTTAATACGCCAACCAATTTTTTGCGAGTAAGAGAAGATGCTTCGACAAGCTCTTTGGAAATTGGCAAAGTGCTTCCTGGGGAAACTTATGAATTTCTCGATGAGAAAGATGGATGGTATAAAATTCAATTCAGAAAAGATGCAGCTGGCTGGGTAAGCGGCCAATATGCGAAGAAAGAATAAATATCAAAAAGAGGTTAGAAAGATTGCGTTTTGTTTTTTATAGAAATTAAATTTTTCAATAGCTTCTTTGTTGGAGACATCTTTTTTTAGAAAGTATGCAATAAAAACGCTCGTATCAATAAATACCTTCATTATCAAATTGTGTTGTATATCTCATCTACTGTTTGAGAATAATTATATTTTTTTCTAGAACCTTCATCAATAAAGCCTGCGTATTTATCAAGAATTGCATATTGTTTTTTTCTAGATGTTTTTTTTACAGTTGCAATGTCTATTATTTCCTGTGATATTCTATCGATGACATTCTGTATTATTTTTGACCGTGACATCTCCACAATTTCCGAAGCAGCGTCCACTACCGAGACAGAATGTTGGTTAAGATATAATTGATAACGTTTCATAGTTTAAATTCCTCATTATACATTAAAACACATGGCGTATATTTTGTCAATGATTACGGCGGAAACCATTCTTGCAACTTATCTTTAATTTGATTAATGGTGGTCTTGATAAGTGGTTTTTTGTCATAGGTATACATATTTTAAAGTCTTACAAAGTAAATTATTGCGATTACAAGTATAACCCAAACGATAACTGTTGCAAGTAGGGGTTTGTCGGATAGTAATACTCTATCTGGACTTTCGCCTTCTTTTTTCTCGTAGATATCCTGAAGATAGCGCATAAGGCCGTAAACAACTGGCGCTATTGTTATCATAAGCCACTTTCGCTCAAGAAGTGTTGGCAGGTATTCTGGCAACAAAATGCTTATGCCTAGTTTAAATCCTTTTGGGTTTTCCAAAAAGGTAAAAAGCGCGTAAGAAATAAAAGTCGAGGTTGCAAAGATAGAAGCATAAACATCCAAAAGCCTTTCCGAATAATGCGACAAGGTTTTTCGCACAGCTGCAATGTTTAGGTCTTTATTAGAAGAAAGAAGGGTAAGTTCTGACCTTCTTTTTCCAATAGCCAAAAAAAGCGAAACAGAGATTACTGTTAGAAGAAGCCATACAGAAATATGAGATTCTCCGGCAAATTCTCCGGCATAGACGCGCAAGATGTAGCCACTTGCAATGGCTAAAATATCCACAATTGCAATGCTTTTTAGCAGTAGCGAGTATAAAAGTTGAATTAATAGATAGATGATAGCCAGAAGCAAAAATCCTACATTTACAAACAAACCAAGAGTTATAGATGATGCTATTAACAATATGGCAATACCAATAGCCAAAGATATAGGTATAGCGCCAGAAGCAAGGGGTCTAAATCTCTTGAATGGATGAAGACGATCTTTTTTTATGTCAACCGCATCGTTTACTATATATGTAGCAGAGGAGAGGGCGCAGAAAGATATAAATGCCAAAAATACTTTTTGGAAAGTAAGAGGATCAAATAACTCGCCTGCAAACGTTATAGCAGCAAACACTGCCAAGTTTTTGATCCATTGTCTTGGTCTTAAAAGTTTTATAAAACTAATTATTTTGTTTACCATGTGTCTTGTTGACAATATAATGTAAAAACAATATTGCTCCACCTACAACTATCACTACCATGATAATGGCAAAAAGTTTTGCCTTTGCAGTTAAAGCAAGAGCAATCGATCCTAATATAGCAGAAACTACCCAATAAAATAAAGCAATGTTTCTTTGTTTCATTCCCAAAGATAACAGAAGATGGTGAAGATGCAGTCTATCGTGAATGAATGGAGAACGGCCTGTTATAAGACGGCGAAAGATTGTAAATATTCCATCGGTCATGGGTACACCCATTACCAAAATCGCAGTGGCAAGTTTTGCCGAAGACATAATAGAGACAGCGCCTAAAAGTAGATATATGGCTGTTGCGCCATAACCTGGGAAAATCTTTGCTGGATAAAAATTAAAAATCAAAAACCCTAAAGATGCACCTGCTATTATAAAAGCAAGAATAGAAGCAGTTAAGTTAGATTGATCTTGCATAGGTAAGCGAAGACTTAAAATGCCTATTACAACTGCCGATATTGCTACAATTCCTGGCATCTGCCCATCCACCCCCTTGCTCCAGTTAAGCATGTTCATCACCCAGACAATCCAAAATACAGCAATAATATCGGACAAGAGAATAGCCAAATGATACCCCAATAAATCAAAAGAGATTCCAAACGATTCTAGATACAAAATCCCCCCAAGCGGATTTGTTATAAAAGGAATGCTAACACCACTTTCTACAACTATTAATGCGCATATTATATTAATTAAAAAACGATAATAGGGTGAGATATCGAATTTATCGTCAATAACGCCTGTAATAAGTGCGATAATAGCGGCGATAAAAAGCGCAATGGTAATATTTGTCATTGGCAAAAACAAAATTCCTGCAAATGTAACACCAATAAAAAGAGGGATGCCTCCTCCTCGTGGAACAGGTTTTGTGTGAACAACAGCTGGATGCTTATGAAATTTGGGGTCATCAAACAATCCCATTTTCTTAATAAATATTAGAGAAATAGGCGTTGCTGCTATGGTTATAAAAAAAGACGTAAGTAATGCTAAGATGAGTGTCATGTTACCAACATTATTGTTCTTAACAAGAAAAGGAAAACAAGAATACTTACTGCCATACTTGTTGTTAAGAGCATTCTGGAAGCAAGAGGAGCTTTTTGATAAATTAATATAGAGATAATTAAGTTTAAAATAATAACTGTCCAGCTAGTAAAGAGTGGAATAAATATTGCAGGGGTCGGGCCTAATCTTTGTTCGCCCCAAGGAAGTTGGTTAAACACAGGAATGAAAGGAGGAAGATTTTTATATTTTATCAAAATAAATATTAAAGAGAAGAAAGATAAGACTACGGAGGTTAAAAGTCCAATCCGTGCAATTTTATCGCGGATTATATTTTTAAAAAATTCGTTCATAAATTATAGCACCGTTGATTCTAACTCCTGCGGAGTAATTAGATAATGAGAGAGGCATGCTTTCGGGGTTTGAGGTAATTACAATGAATCTTGGTTGCACTCTTTCTAGAGTTTCTATTGTGTTTGCAACACTTTCTTGGTAATTTGTTATCTGATAAGCGGCAACGTATTTTGTAGGTGGAACCACATTTACCAGCTTATAAAGCTGCGGATTGTTTCCCCAAACAAACATCGAATCGTTATCATTAAGTCTAGATTTTAGGAAAGAGGCCACCTCGTAGTCAATTGGCGTTCTTTTGTCAAAAAAACCTTGATACTCGCTTACTGATTTTTTATTAGCTATAAAATCTGTAAAGTTTTGATAATAAGTGATGGGTTTTGAAAAGAAATAAAAATTGTTCAAAATAAAAAGAGCGGACACGATAAGAAAAGAAGCTATAGCCTTTTTGTGTTTTTGATCCCAAAGTATTAATCCTAACATTAGAGAAAAGCTAGGTGCAAGAACAAGAAGATAATGACTGTATGGACGCTGGGCAAAAAAAGCATTAAAAAGAGAAAAGGCAAACCATACGAGTATAAAAATAGCTGTTAAAGATAATATCTTTCTAATTTTAAAAATGTAAAAAACAAAAGCCAAAAGCAGAATCAATTTTAAGAGAATAAGACCTTGGGGAATAATAAAGGTATTTTCATAGCCAACATACCCTATATTTTGTAAAAAAACAGCTTGGAGAAAGTCATTAAATCCGCCTTTAAAAATAAAAAATAAAGCAGTCAAAAGTATTGGAGAAAGGAGGCCAACGGGAAAAAGGGCAATTTGCTTTAAGAATTGTTTGATATTTGTGATTTTTGGTTTTTGGGGAAGAGCCACAATTGCAATAAAGGCAAGAAAGGCTACAAAATCAAAAGTTGCAACCACTTTAAAAAGAAAAGCAATTCCCAATAAAAAACCAGAGAGAAAAAGTATTCGGTAGTAAGTATTAGGTATTAAGTATGAATTAGAAGACTTTTTGTGATGAGATGGCTTATATGTTGGTATACTGCTTGTTATAAAAATCAAAAAACCTGCAGCAAGTATGGGTAGAAGCATAAAGTTTTCTGCATTTGCTATATTTCCTTCTATAATGGGGAGTCCGAAAAGAAGCGCAAAAACGAGAGTTGAAAAAAAATAAATTTTAAAGTTTTTTGTATCTTTGAAGAGCGTTTTTGCAAGAAGAAAGAATATAAAGACCGATGAGATTCCAAACAGCAACGATACAACTCTAACACCGAATTGGTTAGAATTAAAGACAGAATAAACGACGTAAATAAGTGGTGGTTTGTTGTCCCAAATATCTTTATATAAAAGCTTATTGTCTCTTACTGCCATTCCTACTGCTTGATACACACCTTCATCGCCGTACCAATATGGCTCAAAAAATGAAGGAAGTCGAAGTAAAAAAAATAAGATTAAGACAAATAGCACTATCCACGTATTTTTGTTGCTTTCTAGTCGTTTAAGAACCTTCATAGTGAGCTTGTCGATAGTGAGCTTCCAAACTATATCTTTTCTGTTACTCTATATTCTAGTCTTTTTCCAAGTAAAAGCTTGGTGTGCGATATCAGCGCTGGGAGTGTTGTGAGGAAAAAACCAACAATTGGTAGAAGCACGAACTCTAAGAGAAATAAAAGCTCTCTAATTTTTGAGATAGATTTTATTTTTGTTCTATTCTTAAAGTCGATAATAATCATCGCTAATAACGCAATGACACAGGACGTTAGTATAAGGCCTGCTAAGCGAGGTAGATTATATCCAAGAGTAGTTCTTGAAAATACAGGATTTAACAAGGGCATAATATTTGCTGCCAGTGCTATTATAAACCAATTGACTGGCCAGAGGAAATGATCTAGCAATACATTGTATAAAAGAATTGTTTTTCTTAAAAAAGGAACATGTGGTACTGTAAACCACCACTTTATAAAAAGCGGATCATCGCTTGCTCCCCACGACCATCTCCGCTCCTGTTGATATTTATTTTTTAGGCTCCTAAAGTATGTAGAAGATAAAGGAGAATCCATAGAGGTTTTTAAGAAAATTGGTTCAACAAACGCATCGCCTTGTAATTTATAAAATGCCTTGAAGAAAATTCTATAATCTTCGGGAATAACGTCGCTATCCCAAAAGTTTATTCTTTTAAGAAGGCTAAAAGATAAGGAATAAGTGGAGTTGGTAATTAGGCGATCTTTCTGAACCAAAAGCGCAGTTCTCCAAAGACCCCCAAAAAACGAAATGATTCTAATAGGAGCAGGCACGTTCCAAAAATTGTTATGATAAACATTTGCAGCCTGCCAAAACTTGTTGTAGGGTTTTTGATCTGCTAGGAAAGAAAAAGTAAGGTAAGAAAAGTATTGGGCATCAAAAATAGAATCTGCATCAACAGATGATACTGTTGCGTAGTTTATGCCAATAACACCAGTTTTTATAAGTTGACTATAGGCGATTTTTGCTGCATAAGCCTGGTTTGATGATTTGCCTTTAGTCTCATTTGAGATATCTGGATGAAATGTGGCAAAAATCTTGGCAAAGTGGTCTTCGAATTCTTTTATTAAAATATCCGCTTTTTCTTTGGCTTCTCTCTCTCTTTTTTCCATAGCCAGCACTACATAGATTTGCTGGGTTGGAAAAGTTTGGTTTGCAATAGATTTTATAGTTTCGCGTAGTTTCTCTAGATTTTCTTTGTAATTTGGGATTATAACAACATGATTTACTTTAGAAAAATTTTGCTGCTTGGTTGCTTTTTCGAGCCAATTGACTTTTTCTGCTTTTTTTATCTTTTTGGAGGAGATGTATGCAGTTACGGCAAGGTTGAATGATTTATAAAACCAATAAACGTCGAAGAAAAGAATAAAGTAAGCCACAACATAAGGAATAAATAACGAACCCCATACTGGAAAGAGAATAAGCATCCACGAAGTAAATCCCGGCAACATTTCCAAAAAACGTTGTGTTTTAATTGGGTAACGAGCGAAAATTTTAATAAAGAAATTTGTCATAAGCTTAGCGTCTAGCGTCTAGCTGAAATAGGTGATTGCCGTTTTTAGTTGTTTGCTCAACTACTTTGTCAAAAGAGACTGCCTTGATGTCGGCCAAAGCTTTACCTATAATTATAACATGTTCTGGCATATTTCGGCTACCTCGTTTTGGCTCTGGGGTTAAAAATGGACTGTCTGTTTCGGTAACAATTCTATCAATTGGTGCATATCTTACTAAATCTTTAAGATCGGTTGTTTCACCTTTCGCAAGCCCTCTATAGGTTATATTGCCGTCAAAGCCGACATAAAACCCAAGATCAAGAACTTTTTTTAGAAGATCAATGTCTCCCGACATGCAGTGAAACATCCCGGGAGGATTTATGAGATATGATTTATGATTTATAAGAATATCTATAATGTCTTTTCCGGCATGACGGTTGTGGATCTGTAGGGGAAGTTTTAGCTTATATGCAAGTTCAATTTGTTTTATAAAAACTTCTTTTTGTAGTTTGGGATCAACCATATCGTTTGATTTATACCAATAATAGTCTAATCCAGATTCTCCTATTGCAACTACTTTTTTGCTTGATTTCGCAATTTTTTCTAGTTGTTCTATCCAATAATCCCCCGTCATTCTGGCTTGTCCAGAATCTCTTATTGCCGTTTGGGATTCTGGAGTCGCCCCGAAAGAGGCGGGGCTCCCCAGAATGACATTATTGCTGTCTTGTGTTTTGTCCGCATGGTGAGGGTGCACGCCAACTATCGCATATAAGTTTTTGTAATCTTTGGCGAGTTCCACAGCTTTAAGGCTCGAATCTAGTTTTGTTCCTACATTTATAATTTTGGTTACGCCTTTTTCGAAGGCACTTTTGATTACTTGATCGTGGTCTTTTTCAAAAGCCTGAAAGTTTAGATGACAGTGAACATCAATCATAATCTTGGGAAAAGTGGTTTTTTAAAGATGATTTTTGGTCCTTGGAAATGCTTTTCTATTTTTTCAGCGGTGTCTGGCAAAAAAGGTTCAAGAAGAATTGCTATTTCTTGAATTTGATCAACCACATGAGCTAATATGGCTCTTAGTCTTTGGCTGTTATTGCTTAGCAATTCCCAAGGTTTTTCTTGATTGATAAATTTATCAAGACGAGAGATTTTTTGCCAAACAAAAGACAGAGCGTCATTAAACTTAAATTCTGATAGAGCTTGAGAATATTCTCCTATTGCAATTAAATGTTCGTATTCTTTGCTTATTGATTGCATTTGCTGATAATTGGCTGTTTCTGCAAGCTTGGCAACTCGTGCGACTAGATTACCCAATCCATTGGCAAGATCTGCGTTATATACTTCTTTAAGCTTTTTTTGGGAAAAGTCTCCGTCTTCAAAAGGAGATATTTCTCTCAACAAGTAATAACGAAGTGGGTCTGTTCCATACTTGTCAATTAAGGTTATTGGATCGACTACATTACCTAAGGTTTTGCTCATTTTTTGTCCATTCACTGTAATATATTCGTGCACAAAAATTTTTTTAGGCAATTCTAGACGAGCAGAGAGCAAAAACGCTGGCCAATATACTGCGTGGAAGCGAATAATACCCTTTCCGATAACATGTAAATCAGCAGGCCACCATTTATTAAACTCTTTTTCATCCGATCCAAATCCAATTCCGGATTGATAAATGTTGAGCGCATCAAACCAAACATACATTTTTTGGGTTGGGTCATTTGGCACAGAAACTCCCCAGTTTTTTGCCCTTTTCTGTGAACGAGATATACTTATATCTTTTAATCCTTGTCTAATAAAAGACAGGGCTTCATTTCTGCGTTTGGAAGGAACAATTCCAAGATTGTCAGATTCTATAAGGTTTTTTATTTTTTCTTGGTATTTGGAGAGTCGAAAGAAATAATTGGTTTCAGAAACTTTTTCAAGTTTTCTTCCCGGATGTTCAAAACACTCGTTGTTTTCGTCTAGTTCTTCTTTTTCGTAAAAAAACTCGCACCCTATACAATACAAACCTTTGTATTCTTTTTTATAAATATCTCCATTTTTGTTGCACAATTCCCACAGCTTTTGTGAGGAAGAATGATGCTTGGCATCACTTCCCTTTTGGAAAACATCAAATTTAACATTAAGTTTTTTGGCAAGATCTTCAAAAAGCAGACTGTTCTTATGTACAAACTGCTGGATGGGCATCTTATCTTTTTCTGCTGCTGCAACATTTTTAAGAGCATTTTCGTCTGCACCAGAAAGAAGAAGCGTATTATCACCAATAATTTCGTGGTGCCGCCTGATTACATCTGCCTGCACAAACTCTAGAGCATGTCCAATATGAGGCATTGCATTCACATAAGGAATAGCAGTAGTTATATAAAACTTAGCCATGGGATAATTATAACAGGGGTTGAATATATAAACAATTATTGTGGATACTATTTGAAGCTGTTAAAGAATGTTATAAATAGGATTATTATTTGCGATTTGAGAATAAGAGCTCAAGGGTGAAAAAGAGGGCTATAAGAAGTATCCTGTTTTGTGCCAATTAGTGCCCCACAACTCTTAACTGTTCAATAACCTGTTT
>CAZPZA010000018.1:4945-11900 GCA_964590985.1 uncultured Gammaproteobacteria bacterium | reverse complement strand
GAAGCATCCGGTAAAACCACTGTTTGTCTGTCCATTATTGCGCAGGCGCAAAAGCACGGCGGTATTGCTGCTTTTATTGATGCGGAGCATGCGTTAGATCCCTTATGGGCGCAAAGAATAGGAGTTAAACTTGATGAACTTCTTATTTCCCAGCCGGACACAGGAGAGCAAGGGCTTGAAATTGCCGAAAGTCTTATTCGAAGCGGTGGAGTTGATGTTTTGGTGATTGATTCGGTAGCGGCTTTAGTTCCTCGGGCAGAGATTGAGGGAGAAATGGGTGATGCGATGATTGGTCTTCAAGCCCGCTTAATGTCGCAAGCATTAAGAAAGCTGACTGGCGTTATTTCCAAATCAAAAACAGTGGCTATTTTTACCAATCAGCTTCGCCAGAAAATAGGTATTATGTTTGGCAATCCCGAGACAACAACTGGTGGCTTGGCTCTAAAGTTTTACGCATCAGTTCGTATAGATGTTCGAAAAATAGAAACACTTAAAGATGGAGATCGCGCAATTGGTTCTCGACATAGAGTCAAAATTGTAAAAAATAAGGTTTCTTCTCCTTTTAGGCTGGCGGAATTTGATGTTATGGGAGAGAGTGGCATATCGCGTGAAGGAGGGATTGTGGATGTTGGAGTTGAGATGGGAATTATTCAAAAATCCGGAGCATTTTTTAAATTTAATGATCTTATGCTAGGTCAGGGAAAAGAAGCAACAAAAATGTTTCTCAAAGAAAAAACAGATGTTGCTAAAAAGATAGTTGATGAGATTTTAAAAAAGAACAAAACAGTTGGGACTCCAGTTGAAGTGGGGGTTGAGGGAAAAGAAATCGCCGCGTAATCCCTTAGTGATATAATACATTTTATAATGCAGCCCAAGATAGTAAAGCTTTCAAATGGCCTTGATTTAATTCTTCATCCCATGTCTTCAGTTCAATCAGTTGCTGTTTATGTTGCTGTTGGGGCTGGTCCTCGTTATGAGACAAGAGAGACAGCGGGCCTTGCGCATTTTTTAGAGCATATGCTTTTTGAGGGTACAAAAAAATTACCTAGCTCTAAAGAAGTTTCAAGATTTATTGAAAGAGTAGGAGGGATAAGTAGCGCATGGACAAGTAAGGAATATGTGGTTTATTATGCAAAAGTACAGAAAAAGCATTTAAAAGTTGCGTTAGATTATCTATCTGAAATTCTTTTTAATTCACAACTTGACGAGAATGCGATTAAGAAAGAAAAAAGAATTATTTTGGAAGAATACAAGCGGGCTAAAGATAATCCGGAAAGTGAAATTTGGGAACTATGGTTCAAGTGGGCATGGGGTGATAACCAATGGTTAGGACGTTCCACTTTTGGGGATGAATTAGCGATATTAAATATTAATAGAAAGAAACTTCTAGATTACCTGAGTATCTTTTACCACCCTTCTAACATGTGCATTGCAATAGTTGGAAATTTTTCTATTGCTAAGGTGAAGAAATTTACTAATAAATCTTTTGGTCAAATACAAAAGAAAGATATTTTTAAATCTAAAAAAATAAGATTTACTCTTAAGAAAGATAATGTAAAAATTGTTAATGCTGATACCAACCAGACGCAGTTAGCGTTGGGTATCGTTACGGGCATTCCGTTTGATCATGAAGACCGTTTTGTAATAAGAGTAATTGTTGACATTTTAAGTAACGGAGTAAGTTCTAGAATCTTTCATAAAATAGTTTACGAAGAAGGGCTTGCATACTCGGTGGGTGCGTATTCATTGGTTTATACAAACACAAACATAATTTGTGTATCTGGAGGTTTTGCTAAAGAGAATATAGAAAGAGGGGTAAGGGTAATTCTTGAGGAGTTGGAAAAGCTTAAGATAATAAAGGTTAGCAAAAAAGAATTGGAAGAGGCGAAAGAAAAGGATAAGGCAGGAATAATTTTCTCTGTAGAATCTCCGGACTCAATTGCGAACTGGTATGCGTCAACACAATTATTAGAAAAACGGATTATGCCTATCGAAGAAATTTTTAAAAAAATTGATGAGGTAAAAGCAGAGGATATACAAAAGGCAGCTAGAAAATATTTTGTTCTAAAAAATCTTTGTTTAATGATTAGGGGCACATTAGATAAAAAATATAAAAAGAGCATTGAAAGTATTTGTAAAGAAACCTTAAGTTAGAATTCATACAAAGTATAGCACTATGTAGCGACAGACTTTAGAAAAGTATTTTTTACCCTATGATAAAGCCGATGTAAAAGGACAGGATTTAGTTTTTTGGGAGTAAATTTACCTTATGTCATTCCCGCAAAAGCGGGAATCCAGAGGAATCTTTAACTGGATTATCCGGTCAGGCCGGATAATGACAGAGTAAAAATGAAAAACTATTACGTCTATATCCTAGCAAGCAAAAGAAATGGGACGCTCTATATCGGTGTTACCAATAATTTAGAACGACGAGTTTATGAACATAAGAACAATATTATCAAAGGCTTTACTGCAAAATATAATGTTCATCAGCTTGTTTACTTTGAGCAGACACTAGACATTAATTCAGCTTTACAAAGAGAAAAACAATTGAAGAAATGGAATCGAAAATGGAAACTTGCTTTAATCGAAAAAGATAATCCCAATTGGAAAGATTTATCAATGGACTGGATGCCCGATCAGAGCCTGCCCCGAACTTGATACGGGGTCGGGCATGACAACTCTTAGTGTCTATGATATGGGTGAGTTTGAGAAGTTTTATAATATTGCGCTTCGGTTTTTGTCATACAGGCCTCGGTCGGAAAAAGAAGTAAGAGACCATTTAAATATCAAATATCAAATATCAAAAATCAAAAATAAACGAGTAGAAAAAAACGAATTAGGGATACAATCAATAATTGATAAAGTTATCCAAAAACTTAAGGAACAAAAGTTTATAAACGATGAGGAGTTTGGGAAGTGGTGGGTTGAACAGCGGACAACTTTTAAGCCCCGAAGTTTGAGGTTGATAAAAACAGAACTAAGGCAGAAAGGCATATCAAATGAGGTTGTCGATAAGATGATTTATGATTTAAGACCTGCCCGCTCGGCAGGCGGGTTTAAGAATTATGATTTAGAAGAGGCGAAAAAATTGATCGAAAAAAGAATAAAAAGATTCCGAAACCCGCTTCGCTGCGAGGCGAGCAAGTTTGGAATGACAAATGAGGTGGTTTATCAAAAATTGGGTTCGTATCTTGCTCGCAGAGGCTTTGACTGGGAGACGATAAAAAAGTCCATTGACGAGGTGTTAGAGAAAAGGGTATAATGAAAAAGACAATAGAAGTTGTTGTCAGAGGATAGTTCTTAAATTTATGCAAACGACAAGTAAAATCCTCATCAATAAAAACAAATAAAAGCATTTAATGCTTTTTCTTCTATTGTGTTCTTAGAATCAAATTTATAATATGGACTTACAAAGTCAGGATTTAATTCATCTTGAAAAAAAACTTCTTGAAAAAGAAGAAAGACTAGATCGAGAAAAAAATCGTATAGAGAAAGAAAAGGAAACACTGGGAAGATTGCAGGAAGAATACCTCGAAAAACTCCAAAAAGTTTCAGGGCTTTCCAAAGAGGAGACAAAGCAAGAGTTAATCAAAGAGATAGAGAAAACAGAAGCAAAGACTATTGCCAGAATAATCAAAGAAAAAGAAGAGGAGGCCAAGAAAACCGCAGACAAGAAGGCTCGCGAGATTTTAATAGACAGCATGAGGCATGGAACAATTAACTATATTGCAGAATATACTGTTTCAACAATAAAGATACCGGATGAGGACATAAAGGGAAGAATTATTGGCAAGGAAGGAAGAAATATTAGGGCATTTGAGCAAGCAACAGGTGTTGATGTTGATTTGGATGAAGAAGGAATTATAAGACTTTCTTCTTTTGATCAGGTGAGGCGCGAAATAGCCAGGCGATCGCTGGAGGAACTTATTAAGGACACAAGAATTCAACCGTTTAGAATAGAAGAAATTGTTAGACAAACAAAAGAAGAAGTAGAGAAAATAATGCTAGAAGAAGGAGAAAAACTGGCTCACGAGGTTGGAGTTTTTAATCTACCAACGCAACTTTTAGCAATTTTGGGGCGCTTTAAATTTAGAACTTCTTATGGTCAAAATCTGATAGTTCATACATTGGAAGAAACAAAAATTGGGATTCACATTGCTTACGAGTTAGGAGCTAATGCCGATATTGTAAGACTTGGGTGCTTGTTTCATGATATAGGCAAGGTTGTAGAGGGAGAAGGAAGCCACGTAACTCTAGGAGCCGAGCTTATAAAACGATTTAATATGCCAGACCCAGTGATAAACTGTGTTTTGGAGCACCACGAAGACAAGCCGTTTTCTTCTATAGAGTCTGTTATTGTATATATAGCAGATGCCATCTCGGGTGCAAGGCCAGGCGCACGCTTTGAGGATGTGGAAGAATATGCAAAAAGATTAAAAGAAATGGAGGAGATTGCGAAGAAACATGAAGGAGTTGAAGACGCTTATGCTTTTGAGGCAGGACGAGAATTAAGAGTTATAATAAGTCCTTCGATACTCGATGATAGCCAAACCACTATTGTTGCACAAAAAATTAGAGAAGAAGTGAGCAGCAAACTTTCGGTACCTGGAGAGGTAAAAGTGACGGCTATTCGCGAATTCCGCGCTGTTTCTTCTGAGTCTTAAGGCTTAATCCCCATTTTGCTTGTTGACAAATTTTAGTTTTCATTGTATTGTTGAGCCAATTAGACTACTTTGCCCAGAAAGGTGGTGAAATAGGTTGACAAAGAGAGAGCTTATAGAGATTGTTGCTAAAAAAGCAAATCTTACAAACAAGGCCGCAAGAGATGCTGTTCAAGCTTTCATTAATTCGATCCGTGATTCTTTGAAGCGAGAAGAAAAGGTCGTTATTACAGGATTTGGAACTTTTTCTGTTCGCAAAAGAGTGGCAAGAGCTGGCCGCAATCCAAAAACCGGAGAAAAAATCACAATCGCAGCCAGAAAAGCTCCTGGTTTTACTCCAGGCAAGACACTTAAGAAGGTAGTAAGATAATTGTTTCTTGTAGGATTAGAAAGATCTATTTGGTATAATCCAAGTGTGGTTATTTCTGTTTCTCATTTATCAAAATACTACCAAGTTCACCAGAAAGAAGCCGGTTTCTTTGGATCAATAAAATCGTTATTTGCAAGAAAGTACGAAACAGTAAGGGCAGTTGATAATATCTCGTTTTCCATAAACGAGGGAGAATTGGTTGGGTTTATTGGTCCTAATGGGGCTGGCAAAACTACCACATTAAAATGTTTATCAGGGCTTTTGTTTCCAACTAGCGGAGAGATTTCTGTTCTTGGTTTTACTCCTTGGGAGAGAAAATACGAGTTTCTAGGGAGTATTGCTCTTGTAATGGGACAGAAGAATCAATTGTGGTGGGATTTGCCAGCCCAGGAAACCTTTCTTTTGAATAAAGAAATTTATGAGATTTCTGCAAAAAAATTTAACGAGAGACTTTCTGAATTATCAAGCCTTCTTAAAGTAGATCAACTACTAAAAACTCCAGTACGTAAGCTCTCCTTGGGTGAGCGTATGAAAATGGAGCTTATTGCAAGCCTTATTCATTCTCCAAAAATGCTCTTTCTTGACGAGCCAACACTAGGCCTGGATATAGTTATGCAGCAAAACTTACGAGATTTTATAAAAGAGTACAATAAGAGACATCGCGCCACCATTATTCTTACAAGCCACTACATGAAAGATGTGGAAAGTCTTTGTAAAAGAGTAATCATCATAAATTTGGGGAAGATTATTTTTGATGGAGAATTAAAAACGCTTGCAAGACAACATGCTCCGTATAAGCTCATTAAAGTTGTATTGCAAAGACACATCGAGAAAAACAGTATCCAAACATTTGGCAGAGTTGCAAAATTCCAATACCCAGAATTTGTTCTAATCTCGCCAAATGAAAAAATAAGTGAATTGACTTCAAAGCTTCTCAAGCAATTACCAATAGAAGACCTAACAATTCAAGAGCCTGCAATCGAAGATATTATTAGAGAAATCTTTTTGTCCAAAGGCTGATCCAATGAATAAATATTTTCAAATTGCCAAACTTACATGGGACGAAACCCTTGTTTATAGGCTTAATTTTGTCATGTGGAGAATACGTGTAGTATTGCAAATTTTGACTCTGTATTTCCTTTGGGCTTCTCTTATACCTTCTGGCACAACGCTTTTTGGATATGATCAATCGCAAATGCTTACCTACATACTAGGTGCATCTTTGGTAAGTTCGATTGTGCTTTCTTCAAGATCCTCTGCAGTGGGAGATGAAATCAACAGCGGAAATCTTTCAAATTTTTTACTTCGGCCCATCAACTACTTTCTCTACTGGTTTTCAAGAGATGTGGGAGATAAAGCAATGAACATAGCCTTTGCCATGGTGGAGCTTACAATTATTTTTGCTATTCTTAAGCCTCCACTTTTTATTCGAGTAGAGAGTATACATCTTTTGTTGACATTTGTTGCAATAATTCTTGCAATTATCATATACTTTTTCTTCAGTTTTTTGTTGGGGCTGATTGGGTTTTGGAACCCCGAAGTGTGGGCGCCAAGATTTATCTTTACTGTTCTTTTAAATTTCTTCGCAGGAGGCCTTTTCCCACTTGATATTTTGCCAAAATTTATTTTTTCTATCTTTCAATTGCTGCCTTTTACGTATCTTTTATATTTTCCTATTAAGATATATCTTGGCCAATTAACCACTATAGAAATTTTTACTGGAATTGCGATTTCTTTGGTATGGACAACACTGTTATACGTAGTTGTTAAATACATATGGAGGAAGGGACTGCTGGTATACACAGCACAGGGAAGGTAAACTAAAGAAATTCGAAATTCGAATATCGAAATTCGATCCGTCAGCTGACGGACAAAATTCAAATGTTCAAATGATCAAAACTGTTTCGAATTTTGTATTTTG
>CAZPZA010000018.1:1212-4845 GCA_964590985.1 uncultured Gammaproteobacteria bacterium | reverse complement strand
TTTCGGGTTTCGGATTTCGTGCTTCGGATTTATACTTTATGATAAAGATTTTTTCTAAATACATAAAAATTTGGTGGATCATGTCTGCGAGTTCAACTCAAATCGCACTCTATTCACGATTTAGTGCCGGCCTATTTGTGATTGGAAAATTGTTGCGTTTTGCGTTTTTCTTCTTTTTTCTTGTGATTCTGCTTTCAAAAACAAATACTATTGCAGGATATTCTTTCTGGCAAGTTATTTTTTTCTTCGCAACTTTTAACTTAGTTGATATTGTTGCCCAGTTATTTTTACGGGAAGTGTATAGATTTCGTTCTTATGTTGTTTCAGGAGATTTTGATTATTTTCTGACAAAGCCTCTTTCTCCACTTTTTCGAACTCTTCTTGGCGGAAGCGATATATTAGATCTTCCAATGCTGTTTTTGTCAATTTTATTTGTAGTATTGGCAGCAGTGCAAATGGAGGCAGTATCGTTTGCGGGGGTACTTTTATATATTGTTTTAATAGCAAATGCATTTCTTATAGCTCTTGCTTTTCATATCGCGGTAGTTGCGCTTGCGCTACTTACTACCGAGATCGATAATGCTCTTTGGATGTATCGAGATCTAACTGCTATGGGTCGACTCCCGATCGATATATACCAAGAACCTTTGCGGGGAATTTTGACTTTTGTCATTCCAGTTGGCATCATGATAACATTTCCGTCAAAGGCGCTAATGGGGATTTTATCTATACAATTCGTTGTCATCTCTATTTTGGTAGGTGTACTGCTATTTTATGTAAGTATTAAGTTTTGGCAATACTCGATCAAACATTACTCCAGCGCAAGTAGTTAATAAAAAATCCTAGGAAGAGAGTAAGCCAGATTCTGTTTTAGCTGCAATCTGTCTGTGCCCTCGAACATCGATGCTCCCGTAAAGCAGGTAATAACGCACCATTCGGAGGTTGCAGCGGGTAGGATTGCCCGTTTCACTCCCACTCGTCTCTGTTGCTCTCAAGTTCTGTCAATTCAGAACCTGTTCTTGGTACCGCATGTGGGTAAAATACCAAGAAACCAGCTATTTCTAGTCGGAGCTTACACTCCGTCCCCGGCTTTACACCTGTCTGGACTTTCCTCCCCGTCGGAGCGCTCCTCGAGCCGCAGTTCGAATGAACTAAGGCGAGAGGTAAGCGCATGACTGGGGTAGCAACCTTCTTCCTAAGACCTACATATTTTACCAAAAAACAACCCAGAAAGCGATCATTTGTAGACCAATGAACATTAGGGTATAATAGCTCTATGTTAACAGATAGAGAAAAAACACAGATTATTGAATTTGTAAAAAATAAGCCTGTTGAGGTGGTGTATGTTTTTGGTTCTCAAGCAACTGGTGAGGTAAAGCCTCTGTCAGACTATGACTTTGCAGCACTCTTTGATGAGCAAATTTCAAGCAGCGAGAGATTTGATCTAAAATTGGAGTTTATTACTTTTCTTTCAAAACTGCTTAAAACAGATAAAGTTGATGTTGTAGATCTGAATACTGTTTCGCCTGCTATTCGTTATTCCGTAATCAAACCACGTATGGATATCTTTACTCGCTCAGAACCAATAAGATGTGATTTTGAACATAAAACTCTACAAAAGTATTTTGATCGATTGGAACGTCTAAAAAGCTTAGGAATTCCTTATCCTTAACGTTGCTCTTTCGCCAAAGAAGTGGCTAATTTTTTGACCTCCTAAACACAATCTGGCTTACTCTCCTCCTAGAGCATTTTTTAAGCTGGCACCAAAAGAGGTGCTACCAAAATGTGTCCTCGACTACCGCCGCGATCTACAAAAGTAGAAATGTGGTATCTGTATTTGAGGGATTAAGCGTCCAGACATCCTGCATATATCTACAAAAGTAGAAATGTGGTATCTGTATTTGAGTATGGCTATCTCCGTAACCTTGTCCGATCTACAAAAGTAGAAATGTGGTATCTGTATTTGAGAGTCTGTTTCTTGTCATAGCAATCTAAAGATGCAAATCGCAGGAATAAGCCAAGCGACGACTTTGTGCTCAAAACAACAAGAAACAGACTCATAAAGACTAAGGTTTTCTCAAATATAGACAGTATCACTTCCACCTTTTATCTTTTTTGATTTTCAATGTGCTGTTATCCAAAGTATACCACATTTTCAATCTCGTGTTTTGCGCAACCGTATCTAATAATTTTTCCTTTACATCCAAGACAAACAGAGAATATGACAATACTATCGGTTTTTTTAAAAGACTTACTATAGCGAGTGTCTATTTCTGTAGTAATATTTCGAAGAATCCGAGAACTATTTCTTATAGAAAATACCGAGTACTGCATTCTTCGTCCATATTTTTCCAAAAATTTGGAAAATTTGGTTCTTGTTTTGTCGTTTGCAAAATCGTAAGAGACAATAAGCATAATATCATAAAACAAATTGCGGAAAATTATACTTAATACTGTCCATATTGTATCGGTAAAAATTTAGCACATACTTATAAATATCTTCTCTTTTGTCGTTTATTGGTTGCAAAAACAAACTGCTATATTTTTTGGAACTTTTAAATCCGTTTTTAAATTCGAATCTTCCATTTTTAAAAACAAAGTCATTCTCGTTTATTTGGTTTAAATTAAAGCTTTTGACCAATTGATAGTCAATAAGAGGACGCATTGGTTCCATTACATCGCATACCAACGACTTTCTTTGAAAAAATAAGCGATGATAGTAGCCTTTGTAGGTATCGAATCCAAATAGTCGCAAGAGTGCGTCGCAATAATTAAATAAGTAGGTATACCCAATATCAAGCAGTAAGTTTGCAATGTCTTCTTTGGTTTGCGGAGCGCGGCGCACCCAACCCAACTCGGCAAACAATGACTGGAAATAAGTTTTGCCAACATTTCCTTCTATGCCAAGAAGTTCTTGGTTGTCTTGAGTAGAGCTAAGCATTTTTCTGGCTCTTTGGAAAACCTTAATGTCGTAGGATTTTTTGTATTTTTTTAAGATCGCTTCTTGGTTGTTAATCTTATTTGAGACAATATTTACACCTATATAAAGCTCATTTGTAGAAGTATATTGCTTTTGACGCAAGAGATAGTTTCCTTCGGCCTCGGAGAGCATTGCAGCATGGGTTGAAAGATTATGGTTGAGAAAAAATACAGATATTCCATAAGACGACAGCTTCTTAAGAAGCGCCGTTGTGATACTCATATCCCCAACAATAAAAACGGCAAATACTATATGGCAGGAGATCTGATCTGCGATTTTTCCATTGTGGACAAAACGGATGTTGTCATTGGTTAATTGGAGAACGTTTTCATCGCCATACTGGGCATGAATGTACAAAATCTTTTTTTCTTTAAAGTCTGGAAAAGAAATCATATATTTTACCAGTTTAATAATCCGTAAATGTTATTTGAACAACGCAAGCAAGAATGGTTGTTAAGAGAAGATGCATCAAACAATCTCATTTGTGCAATTGTATTTTCAAATTCTTTTTTCTCTTCTTTTATGGGAATTTCTATCTCGTATCGTTTGTTGTCGGAAAGCGAATGGATAAAAAGTTTTTTAACTGGGAAGCCTGATTCTTCCAAGCAACACATTTGCGCATAAAGCTGATATCGAAAGCCTTTGTAAATATT
>CAZPZA010000018.1:0-1112 GCA_964590985.1 uncultured Gammaproteobacteria bacterium | reverse complement strand
CCCTATAGTATAGCATGGGGAGGAGATTATTGCTAGTTTTTTGTTAGAAACTCATTCAACGACTTTTCTAATATTTGTAAATCGGATTGCACCGTATCCCATACTATTGCCAAATCTATTTGATAATAATCATGAATTGCTCTATCTCTGAATCCTGAAATGTCTTTCCATGGCAAAGAAATTTGTGATTGAGTCTCTTTGGATACTCGTTTTGCCAATTCTCCAATAAGTGCCAATTGCATAATGACTGCACTTTGTGTTTTCTGATCAGCAAAAAATTTTTCTTGGTCAAATCCCGCTATAAATTTTTTTACCTTGCCAACAGCATCAACTATTTGTTCTAAATATACACGATCATTTTTCATAAATGGTTTTTATTTCGCGGAGTATATATGGCTTTACGCGTTTGTTAATACTTTTTTCAGTAACCACATCCACTTTTCTTTTTAGAGTTGATTCCAAACCGTTTACAAATCGCATATAGGCAAACATGCCCATGGGGCGGCCAAGACGAACAATAAGATCAACATCGCTTTTGTTTGTTGATTCTCCGCGCGCGAAACTGCCAAAAACACCGGCGTATGTTATGCCGTAATCTTTAAAAATTGGCGTTATTTTTTGTTGGATATCAGCTATTGTCATAAATTAAGTATAAGGCTTTTTAGGCTCTTTTTGCAATACGCGTCCCAATCTGACACAGCCTCGTCCCACTCTCTGTTTGTAATAAATAATTCTGGGTTATTTGGATTTTTTCTAATTTTATATAACAAGATTAAACCTTTCCGAGCCACATTATATGCTCCATTTGCATCTCCATCCCATTCTTTGTTTTGGAACCCATCTCGACTATCAAAATGTTCGCCATTGGGCATCAATATTGGCGAGAGTATGTAATCTTCGCCTTTTTGCTCAACAACCAGCTTGCTACTATCGTCAAGTAACGGTACGACAAGCTCGCCTTTTTCATTCTTTGCTTTGGTGGGATCCTTTTTATAGCGTTCTGCTCTTTCGTTGCGGATTTGACACAATAACGTCCATGCGTAAGCAAGCCACTGCCAGAAATTACCCTTCTTATCACTTTTAGGATAGGTTAGGTTTTTTGACAGTTTACC
>CAZPZA010000017.1:0-12342 GCA_964590985.1 uncultured Gammaproteobacteria bacterium | reverse complement strand
CTATTCCTTCGGTAATATTGGAAAGAAGTCTTAAGTTTGAAAGATTAGTTATACCCCAAATTGTAGAGACGATTTTTTTTAATGTCACCGCTTCGACATTGGCTTTTTTGGGGGTTGGTATCACAAGTTTTACATTTGCCGTGTTGGCAAGAGGGGTTTCTGGGCTTATAGCGATCTATATTATAAGTCCTTGGCGAATAAGATTTGGGTTTTATAAAGAGTCGGCAAAAAAATTATTGTCTTTTGGAATACCATTTCAGTTTAATAGTTTTTTGGCATTGGTTAAAGATGATCTTCTCGTAGTTTATCTTGGCAAAGTGTTGCCTTTAAATCAAGTTGGTTTTATAGGATTTGCACAGAAGTGGGCGTTTACCCCTTTGCGGCTAATAATGGATAATGTTATCAGAATTACATTTCCATCTTTTTCTCGTCTTCAAGATGAAAAAAAAGTGCTTACAAAAGCAATAGAGAAGTCTATATTTGCAGCGTCTTTTTTTATTTTTCCGTCTCTTTTGGGTTTAGTGATTCTTGCGCCTTATTTTATAGAGATAATTCCAAGATATAGCAAATGGGAGCCATCTATACTATCACTAACATTTTTTGCGATTAATGCTGTATTTTCATCTGTGTCCACCCCTTTGACCAATGCGCTTAATGCAATTGGCAAAATAAAGACCACTCTTTATCTAATGATTTTCTGGACTGTATGTACATGGGTTTTAACTCCACTTGCTGTTTTTTATTTTGGCTTTAACGCTGTAGCCGCAGTCTCGGCTTTGATTTCCACATCTGCGTTTTTGGTGGTGTTTATTGTGAGGCGACATATAAAATTTAATTTTTTAAGGGCAATTATCTATCCTTTAATCTCCTCGCTTGTTATGGGAGTTGCAATATATTCCTTGGGAGTAGAATTTGTGAAAGATATATGGTCTCTTATTCTTGTGATAGCAGGTGGTGCTATACTATACTTTACAGTTATATTTTTATTGGCAAAAAAAAATATAGTTTCCGACATTAGCCTTATTAAGGCAAATATTTTAAATAAATAAAATATGGTAAAGTTGTCTGTTGTTATTTCAGCTTATAACGAAGAGAAAAAAATTGAAGATTGTCTAAAATCTGTTTTGTTTGCAGATGATATTATTTTTGTAGATAGTTCTTCAACAGATCAAACTGTTAAAATTGCTAAACAATACACTTCCAAAATTTTTACCAGACCAAATAACCCAATGCTTAATGTAAATAAAAACTTCGGGTTTTCGAAGGCAAATAACGATTGGATTTTGAGTCTTGATGCAGACGAAAGAATTACATCAGAGCTAGCTCATGAAATAGAAGAAAAAATTGGGAATTCCGACGTAGTCGGCTATTGGATACCAAGAAAAAATATTATTTTTGGCAAGTGGATAAAACATGGGGGGTGGTATCCGGATTACCAATTAAGACTTTTTAAGAAAAAGAAGGGTAGATTTCCCGGAGAGCATGTTCACGAAATGATCAAAATAGATGGAGGGGCAGGATATCTTAACAGTAGTATAGCTCATTACAATTATGAAACAATTTTCCAGTTTATCGAGAAACTTATCAATATTTATGGTCCAAATGAGGCAGAGCAAATGTTAAAAAGAGGATATAATTTTACTTGGCAAGATGCAATACGTATGCCTTTTAAAGAGTTTTTAAGCAGATTTTTTGCAAGAGAGGGGTATAAAGATGGGTTTCATGGGCTAATGCTTTCTGTGCTAATGGCTTTTTATCATTTTGTAGTTTTTGCGCTTATTTGGGAAAAGCGCGGATTTGAAAAAATAGAAGACGAAAATATGCTAGAGCCAACAGAATTAGAGTTTAAAAAGACATATAAAGATTTGTTGTTTTGGATAAGAAAGGAAAAAATTAAGCAAATTAAAAACCCCATTAAAAAATCTGCATATAAGCTCCTAAAAAGGTTAAGTTGATAAAATGAAGAAAGTCGCAGTTGTTATTTTACACTATGGAAGCAGTAAAGATACGCTGGAGTGCTTGGAGTCTCTAAGTAAGGTTGAAGTTCCTTGGGACACAAAAGTTGAAGTTATAGTTGTAGATAATGGATCGGAGAAGAAATTTCAAATTTCAAATTTCAAATTTCAAACTGGAGAACTGAAAATTATTATAAACAAAGAGAACTTGGGGTTTGCACAAGGTAATAATGTGGGGATTAGATATGTTCTTAAGAACGGGGCTGATTATGTTTTAATTTTGAACAACGATACAATTGTTTACAGAAGTTTAATAAAAGAGCTTTTGAGTGTTATTAAGAGCGACGAGAATATTGGAGTTGTTGTTCCAAAAATTTACTTTGCCAAAGGTTTTGAATTCCATAAAAATAGATACAAAAGAGAAGAATTAGGACATGTATTGTGGTATGCAGGGGGAGAAATGGATTGGAAAAATGTCATAGGGTATCACCGAGGAGTTGATGAGATAGATAAGGGTCAATATGGTGAGACGCAAGAGACCGAAGTTGCAACTGGCTGCTGTATGCTGGTTAAAAAAGAGGTTTTTGAAAAGATAGGATTATTTGACGAAAAATATTTTTTATACTATGAAGATAGCGACTTTAGTATGCGTACAAAAAAAGCGGGTTTTAAAATTTTATATACGCCTAAGTCTGTAATTTGGCATAAGAATGCAGGTTCGGCAGGTGGTTCTGGGTCTAAGCTTCAAGATTATTATATAACTCGAAATCGATTGTTGTTTGGTATGCGATATGTGCCGCTTCGTTCAAAATTTGCTCTTTTGAGAGAAAGCTTTTTATTGGTGTTTGGAGGTAGATACTGGCAAAAACGGGCAGTTTTAGACTACTATCTACAAAGATTAAGAAGAGGAAGTTATAAGATATGATAGACCAGAAAATTTCTGCCATTGTTGCTGCAAAAAACGAAGAGAATATGATCGCGGATTGTTTGGATTCGCTTTCTTTTTGCGACGAAGTTATTGTTATTGATAATGGTTCGGAGGATAGAACAGTTGATATTGCTAAGCGCGTGGGCGCAAAGGCTTATACTCTTAAGACAGATGATTTTTCAGAACTTAGAAATTATGGTTTAGCAAAACCAAAAGGTGAATGGGTGTTATACGTTGATGCAGATGAGAGAGTAAGCGAAGATCTTAAACAAAACATTAAAGATTTAACAAATATACGCGATCGCGTTAAACAGTTAAATGGGTACTTTTTAAAAAGAAAGAATTTTTATTTTGGCAACTATGAGTGGCCATATATCGAAAGGCTAGAAAGGCTTTTTAGAAGAGATAAATTGAAGGGATGGAAAGGTAGATTACATGAGAGCCCTGTTGTAATTGGGGAAATTGGGGAGATTGGGGAAGGATTCCTTCTTCATTACACCCATCGCGATCTTGCATCTATGCTTGCCAAGACGATTGAGTGGTCTAAAATTGAGGCAGAGTTAAGATTTGCGGCAAGCCACCCAAAAGTTACTTGGTGGAGGTTGTTTCGAGTTATGCTTACTGCTTTTTTAGATTATTACATAAAACAAGGAGGATGGAAGGTGGGCACAGTGGGCATTATAGAAAGTGTTTATCAGGCATTTAGTATATTTGTAACTTATGCAAGGTTATGGGAAATGCAGCAGGAAAATCTCAAAACTCAAATCTCAAATGTCAAATCTACAACTTAAAACTAAAAACTTTGTATCGAGGGTTTGGCCGATATTATTTATAATAGGTGTTTGGTTTGTTTTTGCGCATCCTTATTTTTTGCAAGGGAAAGTTCCTTTTGCATCTACATATCAAGTCAACCATTTTGCTCCCTGGAGTGCGTATGAACAGTTTTGGGGACCGGTCAAAAATGGGGCAATGCCAGATGTAATTACGCAAATATATCCCTGGCGGCATTTGGCAGTTGAAATTTGGAAAAGCGGACAAATACCACTCTGGAATCCTTATTCTTTTTCTGGGAATCCTCTCTTGGCAAATTATCAATCAGCTACACTTTCGCCTTTTAATCTACTTTTTTTTATTTTTCCTTTTGTGGAGGGTTGGAGTATTCTCGTGCTTTTTCAGCCACTTTTAGCAGGTATTTTTATGTATCTTTTTGTTAGAGCGATTGGGGTAAGCAAGCTTGGTTCGTTAATCTCCAGTATCGCTTTTATGTTTTGCGGATTTATTACTGTTTGGATGGGTTATGCAACTTTAGGGTACGCAATTTTGTTTTTGCCACTTAGCCTTTTTTACATAGAAAAATATTTTCAAACCCAAAAAAGAATCTTTTTACTATTACTTTCATTTATGTTTCCATTATCTTTTTTCAGTGGACATTTTCAGATAAGTCTTTATTTTCTTATTGCTGTTTTAGCTTATATTGTATACAAGTTTGTTGCAACAAAAAATATACGCAATACTTTCTTGCCCCGCGAAGCTTTAGCGAAGTGGGGATACTTAATACTTTTCTATACATTATTTGGTTTGTTAATGACCATGCCCCAAATTCTGCCTTCGATGGAATTATATTTTGAGTCTTTTAGGAGTTCTTTTTTTCAAACAGGGTTTATTCCATTGCAGTATCTTCCTACTTTCCTTGCGCCGGATTTTTTTGGCAATCCAGTTACTAGAAACACTTGGTTTGGACACTACGCTGAATGGAATGCTTTTATAGGTGTTTTGCCTTTAATGCTAGCTATTTATAGTATTTTGAGGAAAAAAAATCATCAAGTATTTTTTTTGTTCTTTTTTGGTATTTTTACACTTATTTTAGCCACAAATAATTTTTTCTCTAATTTTATTTTAGATCTTAATATTCCTGTTTTTTCAAATAGTTCAATCAATAGAATTATTGTTTTATATAGTTTTTCTTTTGTAGTTCTTGCTGGATTAGGATTCGATCAGTTGCTTTTGGATATTAAGAACAGAAAAAAAGGAGCAATCGTTTTTTGGACTGGTTTTTTTGCAATTATTTTTATTGCTTTATGGGTAGGTGTTGGCTTTAAGATATTTGTTCCTAGCGATAAGACAATAGTCGCAAGACAAAACCTAATTTTGCCTACACTTTTATTTTTGGGATCCACGATTGCAATTATTTGGGGTTTACTAACAAGAAAACATAAATATAGTAAGTTGTTTTTGTCTTCTGTTGGCGTATTTCTAGTTTTGATAACCTCTTTTGATATGCTAAGATTTGCGATCAAATGGAACCCTTTTGACCCCAAAGACCTTGTTTTTCCAGATACAGAAACTACAAAGGCTTTTTCCAAAATTTCTGGGTTTAATAGGGTTTTGGGTAATTTTGGGGGAGAAGCCGCTGTTTATTATAAATTGCCTTCTGTTGAAGGATACGATGCTTTATACAGCAAAAGATATGGGCAGCTTATCGGATTTATAGAAAAGGAAAACATTATTGATTCTAGCTGGTCGGTTGTAAACTTTCCAAAGAAGGGAACGCATACTGCAAAGGCAATTAAACTTCTTGACGTAAAATATATTGTCCATAAGCTTTTGGACAACAAAGCCCCCTGGACTTTTCCTTTCTGGACTTATCCTGAAAACCAGTTTGATTTAATTTATAAAGACAAAAAATACGAACTCTACAAAAACAACAGTGTATTCCCTCATGCTTTTTTAGTAAGTAAATATCATATTATTAAAAATGATAAAGAAATTTTGCAGACTTTGTTTAGTGAAGACTTTGATTTAAGAAATGAGATTATTTTGGAAGAAGATCCCAAAATAAAAAAATCGGGCACAGATATTGGAGCAGTCAAAATAATCAGCTACACTCCAAATAAAATAAATCTTGCTGTTGATGCAAAAAGCGAAGGACTTCTTTTTATTCCAGATAATTACAATAAGGGCTGGAAAGCAGAAATAGATGGAAGTCAAGTCTCAATCTATAGAGCAAATTATACGTTCAAAACTGTAGTAATAGCACAAGGCAAACATAATATTGAGTTGAAATACGAGCCATTAAGTTTTAGGTTAGGAGTCTTTCTTGCGCTCTTGGGTACAATTGGAGCATTTAGCTTCTTTTTTGCTCCCAAAATTTCAACTCGTTAATGGTTAACCTCTTTTTGGCGAAACGGAAAAGATAAATTATTTCAAGTATTCCTATGGTGTTTAAAACCAGTATTACTATAAACCAATTTTTCTGATCGTATTTTGCGCCTCTCCACAAAGCCAATCCCTTCCAAAATAAAGACCAAATGAATAGCAAAAAAAACAATATTGGTGATTGAATCTGACTAAAATAGTCCACCTTTTTACCCTATCACAATAAAATTTGCTTTGCAAGAGGGTATTTAAAATTGGTAGAATAGAAGATATGAAGATTGGGATTTTTGATCCATATTTAGATGCATTAAGCGGTGGAGAAAGATATATGTTGGGCATTGCCAAATGTTTGTTACAAAAACACGAAGTTTTTGTTTTTTGGGATCAAAAAGATGAGAAAACAATAAAAGATCAAGCTTTATATAAATTGGGAATAGATATAGAAAAGGCAGTTTTTGTTTCAAATATTTTCTCAAAAGAAGTACCCTTGATTTCAAGACTTAAGTCTTCAAGATTTTACGATTTAATAATTTTTTTAAGCAATGGAAGTCTGCCTTTCGTTTTGACAAATCTATATATTCATTTCCAATTTCCCACAGTTTGGGTAAAAGGAAGCCTCATAAATGGTTTTAAGTTAAAAAAAATTAGCGCTGTTTTTTGCAATTCTTTTTTTACAAAAAAGTACATAGATAAAGAGTTTGGGATAAAGAGCCGTGTTTTGTACCCCCCAGCAAATATTAATATCAAATATCAAATATCAAATATCAAAAATAAGGAGAATTTGATACTGACTGTTGGAAGATTTGGAAGATTGCCTGAAGGAAATCATTTTAAAAAACAGGATGTTATGATTAGTGCCTTTAAACAAATGATTGATAAAGGACTTTCAAGTTGGGAGTTTATACTGGTGATAAGCTATAGAGAGAAAGATATCGAAGAGGTAAAAGAACTTGGGCGATTGGCTAAAGGATATCCAGTAAAAATATTTGAGAATCTGACCATGCGAGAGATTTCTAAATTTTATAAAAAGGCAAAAATCTATTGGCATGCTGCAGGATTTGGAGAGGATTTAGAAAAACATCCAGAGCGCGCTGAACATTTTGGGATCTCAACAGTTGAGGCAATGGGAGCAGGAGCAGTGCCTGTGGTAATAAATGCCGGCGGACAAAAAGAAATAGTAGAGGACAGAAAGAATGGCTTTTTGTGGGATACAATAGACGATTTAACCATGTTTACAACAAGATTAATAAATAACAAAAAGCTTTTAATTAAAATGTCCGAAGCAGCCATAAAAAGATCAAAAGTTTTTGCAGGAGACAGATTTTGTAGAGAGTTAAATAGCATTCTCTTTTGACGATTTTGAAAGGAGTCTCCTTCGCGAAGGAGACTCCTTAATAGACAATGAGGTATCTTAAGCTTCTACCAATTATATTATTTGTAGCTTCCGTTTTGTATTTTTTTAAGCCCTTTATTTTTGAAAACAAACTACCTATTCCAGCTGATACTATCATTGGACTTTATCACCCTTTTAGAGATTTATATTCAGAAGATTATCCCAATGGAATTCCTTTTAAAAATTTTTTAATTACAGATCCAGTGCGACAACAATATGTATGGCGCGAATTGGCTATTTCTTTAGAGAAAAAATTGGAATTGCCACTTTGGAATCCTTACAGCTTTTCTGGTACTCCTCTTTTGGCAAACATGCAATCGGCTATTTTTTACCCATTTAATATTTTATTTTTTCTTTTACCCTTTGAAATTGCTTGGAGCATATTGATCATGCTCCAACCCTTGTTAGCAGGAATATTTTTATATCTTTATCTTAATAATCTTAAGACAAACAAATGGGCAAGCCTTCTTGGCGCTATTGCATTTTCGTTTTCTGGTTTTAGTGTTGCGTGGATGGAATGGGGAACAGTGTTGCATGTAGGGTTGTGGCTGCCTTTGGCACTTCTGGCTATAGATAAAATTTTTGCCTATTTTCAATTCGTTGAAAAATCAAATATCAAATATCAAAAATCAAAAATACATATAAAAAATAAAAAATTAATTACGTGGGGAATTATATTTGTTTTTTCTTTATCTTCTGCGTTGTTTGCTGGTCACATTCAAACATTCTTTTATCTTTTTGTATTTGCAACAACTTATTTTTTTTCTCGTTGGTTTCAGTATGGAAAAATATTTAATATTTTATTTGTATTTTTAATATTTAATATTTTATTTTTGATATCAACTTCGATACAGTGGATTCCAACCCTTCAATTTATTTTAGAAAGTGCTCGCGAAATAGATCAAGTTGATTGGCAAAAAGAGGGCTGGTTTATTCCATGGCAGCACCTAATCCAGTTTATCGCTCCTGATTTTTTTGGAAATCCAACTACACTTAATTATTGGGGGGTCTGGAATTATGGGGAATTCATTGGATATATTGGAATTTTACCATTAACAATGGCAATTTTTGCTTTGTTTTTTCGACATGATAAAAAAACTCTCTTTTATGGAGCTATATTTTTTGTTTCTCTTATTCTTTCTTTTCCAACAATATTGGCTAAGCTTCCTTATGTTTTAAATATTCCTTTTTTATCAACAAGTCAGCCAACACGACTTTTGTTTGTTACTGATTTTTCTTTGGCAATTTTAGCTGCATTTGGATTTGATTACTTTGTCCGCTCGAAAAGTAAAAAAATTTTATACCCATTAGGTTTTATAATCTTTGTTTTTTTAAGCCTTTGGGCGTTTGTTGTTTTTGGAAACGGGACAACAAATGTTTTGGCAGAAAACTTACTGGTGGCAAAACGAAATCTAATTTTTCCAACATTGGTTTTTCTTGCTTCTTCGATTTTGCTGTTTAGCATAGCAAGACTTTCAAAACTTAGTAAAAAGCACATGACGATAATATATATCGTTATAGCAGCGCTAACAACATCTGATATTGTGAGATTTGGGCTTAAATTCACTCCTTTTACAAATAAAGAGTACCTTTTCCCTTCAACTTCGGCTATTTCTTTCCTAAAGAAGCAAGAAGACCAGTTTAGAATTATGGCCACGGATTCTAGGATATTGCCTCCCAACTTTTCTGTTATTTATAGATTGCAAAGCGTTGATGGTTATGACCCTTTGTATTTAAGAAGGTATGGAGAGTTGATTGCTGCGTCAGAACGTGGATTGCCTAATATTATCCCCCCCTTTGGATTTAATAGAATAATTACGCCACAAGACTTTGAATCAAAAATTATTGATCTTTTGGGAGTTAAATATATTCTTAGTCTTTCAGATTTGGAATCTCCAAAGCTTAAAAAAGTATTTCAAGAAGGGAAAACAAGAATCTATGAAAACAAAAAAGCATTGCCCCGAGTTTTTTTTGTGGGAAATATAGAAATTGTAAAAGATAAAAATAGTGCAATAGAAAAAATGTTTAGAGCTAATTTCGATCCAGCAAAAACTGCTGTTGTAGAGAATTCCGCAGGTGTAGTTACGAATCCACCCCAAGGGTGTACAAAATGCAAAGCCAAAGTTGTTTTTTATCAAGAAAATAAAATAACGATTGAGACAGAAAACGTCGAAGAGGGATTTTTGGTTTTGACTGATAGTTTTTATCCTACTTGGAAAGCAAAGATTGATGGAGTGGAAACAACAGTAAATAGAGTAAACTATAATTTTCGAGGCACTAGCGTTCCAAAAGGAAACCACAAAGTAGAATTTTATACGCGATTGTTCTAGATCCTTAAAGGATTCTCCTTCGCGAAGGAGAATCCTTGTTTAAAAAACGTTATGGATATAAGCATTGTTATCCCAAATTATAATGGTGAGGAGCTTCTGAAGAAAAACCTACCAAAAGTTACTGAGTCTGTAAGGGATTACAAAGATAATGTTGAAGTTATTATTGTTGATGATTGTTCATCGGACAACTCGATTGATGAAATCAAAAATCAAAAATCAAAAATCAAAAATACAAATCAAAAATTAAAAATTATTACAAATGAGAAAAATCTTGGGTTTTCGTCAACGGCTAATAGAGGAGTAAAAGAGTCAAAAGGGGATTTAGTGTTGTTATTAAACACTGATGTAGTTCCTAAAAAAGGATTTTTAGATTCTCTTGTAAGACACTTTGATGATCCAAAAGTTTTTGCGGTAGGCTGCATGGATAAGAGCGTTGAAAGTGGGAAAATAGTTTTGCGAGGACGAGGGGTTGGAAGATGGGAGAAGGGTTTTCTGGTGCATAGTCGTGGAGAAGTTGATAAAACTAGTACACTTTGGGTAAGCGGAGGAAGCGGTGCGTTTAGAAAATCTATATGGGAAAAATTGGGAGGATTTGATGAACTTTATAATCCATTTTATTGGGAAGATATTGATCTTTCGTATCGAGCGCTAAAATCAGGATACAAAATTTTGTTTGAGCCAAAAAGTATTGTTATGCACGAGCACGAAAAAGGCGCAATTAAAAGTAAATATAATATTTCTCAGGTTAAAAGAATTGCTTACAGAAATCAATTTATTTTTGTCTGGAAGAATGTTACAGATATTAATTTGCAATTTTCCCATGTTTTTTGGCTCCTCTATTATTTTATAAAAGCATTTATTAATCGGGACTGGGTTTTTTTCGCAGGCTTTACTAAGGCTTTTATGTTATTTCCCAAAATCATAAAATCAATCCTTAGAGCACAAAAACTTTTTGTAAAAAGTGACAAAGAAATTATAGATAAATTTTACAATCAAAAGATATTAAATGTTTAATACAAAAAGAATAAATTATATAGATATTATTGCTCTAATTATTTGTTTAGCGTTTATCGCGGCTGGAATTTTGGTGTCACTTAACAGATTTTGGCAATACGAGGTGTTTTATTATGATTTTGGAATTTTTGATCAGGCAATTTGGAAAGTTTCTAGATTCCAAGCGCCAATAATAGATCATTTTGTAGTTGGTGGAAACTGGATTTTTGCAGACCATTTTAGCCCTAGTATTTTTCTTCTTAGTCCCCTTTTTTGGATAACAGAAAAAAGCGAGACTTTATTGGTTGCACAGTCAATTATTGTTGGATTGAGTGCAGTTGTATTGTATTCCATTGGAAAAGATTTACTAAAAAGCAAATTTCAATCCTTTAGCATATTGATTTGCTACATTTTTTTTGTGGGTCTTCAAAATGCTGTTATTTCCGATTTCCACGAAGTAACAGTTATGGCCTTGCCTTTTATGTTAACAGTTTGGGCTTTTGTTAAAAGAAAAATATTATTTTACATTATATCTCTTCTAGTTACGTTGGGTTTTAAGGAAAGCACTTTTCTTTTGGGTGCAACTTTAGGAGTAGCAATATTTTTCTTGAGAACTTCTTGGTGGCGTATATCACTTTTGACAATTGGTATATCTTTGCTTTGGGGATTTTTAAGCATAAAGATAATAATTCCTTATTTTTCTGGAGGAATTTATCAGTATGGCGTAGACTTTCCAAAGGATATTGGCGATATTGTATCAGCATTTATAGACTATCCTCTGAAAATAAGGACACTTTTTTATAGTTTTTTTTCATTTGGTTTTCTGCCTTTTTTGACTCCTCAATTTTGGATTGTTATTTTCCAAGACTTTTTTGTTAGATTCTTTCCGAAAGTTATAACAAGATGGGATATGGGTCTTCATTATAGTGCTCAACTTTCTCCTATTTTGGGTGTATCTTCGATCTATGCCTTTTTATTGCTGAAAAAAAGAATATCCGAAAGATTTATTACAATTTTGAGTGGGATTTTAATAATTAACGCGATGATTTTATATGCTTTTATTCTTCATGGTCCATTTGCACTTTCGTATAATCCAGATTTCTACAGACACACCAAAGACTTTAAGTTTCTTGATGACCTTGTAAATAAAATTCCAAAGGAAGCCTCGGTTATGACGCAAAATAATCTTGCTGTGAGATTTACTCATCAAGATGTTTTTTTGTTAAGAAACGATTATCAGGGTTACGATCCAGATTATGTGTTAATTGATAGTAGAGAAGGTCAAAACCCAAATAATTTTTTTGGTGAAAAAAATCTTGATAAAATTGTAGATAGATTACAGAACGATTCTAACTATGAACAAAAGTTTGCGACAAAAGAACAGTTTATCTTCAGAAAGAAAGAATAAATAAATGAAATTATCTATAATTATTCCAGTTTTTAATGAAGAGAAAACCATATCAGAGGTTTTGACCAAATTGGAACGGGTAAAGTTTTCTAATATCCAAAAAGAAATAATAGTTGTGGATGACGGATCAACCGACGCTACAGCGTCGGTAATTTCCAATTTCCAATTTCCAATTTCCA
>CAZPZA010000016.1:0-12492 GCA_964590985.1 uncultured Gammaproteobacteria bacterium | reverse complement strand
CTAAACTAGATCTATGATATCATACTGCGTAATACACTTCCTACAAATGAGACACGCAAAAAAAATTGCCAAATTTGTCAAACATATCAAAAAACCATTTTTTATAATCGTAGCCGTTACTGCCATATTTGTCGCCTCATTTTATTTTTTCATACTTAAAGACATTCCCCTTCCAACTAGACTCAATAGCCCCTCCGCTCCTCAATCCACTCAAATTTTTGATCGAAATGAAAGATTGCTTTACACTATTTACTCCAACAAAAACCAGACTTTTATTCCTCTTACAATCATCCCAAAACATGCACAAGAAGCAACAATTGCGATTGAAGATAAAGATTTTTACCGGCATGGCGCTATAGATATTAGAGGAATAACAAGAGCAATTATAGCTATTATTTTTAAGAAACAAATACAGGGCGGCTCTACTCTTACCCAGCAACTCGTTAAAAATAGTCTTTTAACTCCAGAAAGAACTATAACAAGAAAAATAAAAGAAATACTTTTGGCTTTTGCCACAGAAGCAATCTATTCAAAAGAGAAAATACTGGAAATGTACCTAAACCAAGCGCCATACGGCGGAACTGCTTGGGGAATCGAAGCAGCAGCCCAAACATATTTTGGCAAATCTGCGACTAAATTAAATATTGCAGAAGGGGCGCTTTTGGCAGGACTTTTAGAGGCGCCAACAGCAAATTCACCTTTTGGTTCTCGTCCAGAAAACGCAAAGATAAGACAAAAACTTGTGCTTGAAAAAATGTATGAACAAGGATACCTAAATCTTTCGAAAAAACAAAAAGCCATTAAAGAGCCCTTAAGGTTTAAGAAAGTTTCCGACAGCATCTTAGCTCCACATTTTTCCCTATATGTAAAAGATCTGTTGGTAAAAAAATACGGAGAAAAAGAGGTGCTAGAAGGAGGTCTTAAGGTGATAACAAGTCTTGATTTGGATATTCAAAATTTTGCCCAAAGAACTGTGAAGACAGAGATTGATGGACTTAAAGGTTATAAAGTCACCAATGGCGCAGCTTTGGTTACAAAACCAGCAACTGGAGAAATTTTGGCACTGGTTGGAAGCAAAGATTACTTCAGCAATGAAATTGATGGAAATGTAAATGTAACGCTAGCCCTTCGCCAACCTGGCTCTGCTATAAAACCGATTAACTATGCTGTTGGGTTGTTAAACAAATATACTGCTGCCACTCCTTTTATAGATCAAAAAGTTTGTTTTCCCAATGTAACAGGCAAAGAATATTGTCCTGTTAATTACGACGGTAAGTTCCATGGCGTAGTTCAGATGCGATACGCTCTTGGTAATTCTATAAATATTCCAGCGGTTAAGATGCTAAAACTCAATGGCGTTGAGGAAATGGTAGCCACTGCATCGGCAATGGGAATAACAACATTTACAGACCCCAACCGTTATGGATTATCTCTTACTTTAGGAGGAGGAGATGTTACAATGCTTGAGATGGCAAAAGCCTTTGGTGTTTTTGCAAATCAGGGCTATAGAATAGATCTTCATCCAATTCTAAAAGTCACCAAAAGCGATAGAACAGTCCTTGAGCAATACTTGCCCCCAAAAAGCCCAATCTTTGGCAAGAAGGTCTTGCCTAGTGAGGTGACATTTATAATTTCTGATATCTTATCCGACAACGGCGCTCGCGTTATGGCATTTGGCTCAAATTCGGCTCTTAAGATCAAAGACAAAATTGTCTCTGTAAAAACAGGCACAACAAACGATTATCGAGACAATTGGACCATTGGTTTTACTCCATCTTTTGTGGTTGCTTCCTGGGTAGGAAACAACGATAACAGTCCAATGGGAAATCTTGCTTCAGGAATTACAGGCGCAGCGCCTATCTGGAATAAAATAATGACTAATCTTTTAAAAGACAAGCCGCAAGAGCCTCTTGTCCGGCCAGTTAATGTAATACAAAAAAGAATCTGCTCAACTTCTGGTCTTTTGCCTCCTCCAGATGGTAGTCCAAACGGATGTCCCACACGCTTTGAATACTTTATTAAAGGGAGAGAACCAACAAAAGTTGACCAAGCAACGCAAAAAGCCTGGATTGATACAACTACAAACGATTTAGCCAAAAAGGGGGAAACAGACAATGTCGAAGAAAGAGACGTTGTTCTTGTAACCGATCCTACCGGCGATTCATACTGCCTCTCGTGCCCGCATAGCGAAAGTACTCCGTGAGCCCTTCATCAAGCAGTATTAAAATTCCTCTTTCAAAGTTGATCTTCTCGTTGTATAATCAGCCTGCTTCTGTCCCTATTCCAAGCCAAACTATGAGACTCTTAATTGATATCATGCTTCTTATAGTAAAGCTTCTTACAGCTATTGGCGATTTCGTATTTCTTGTCTTTCGACTTTTTAAAAAAAAGAAAAAAAAGAAAAAAATAAAACCAATCCGAATTTTTCCTCTGGCCTTTCCTACCAAACTAAAATATATTTTTATAGGAAGCGTGGTATCTCTTGTTTTTATTTTTATTCCTCTTCTTGTTATTATTTTCGTTCAAAGTCTTCCAAATCCAAAACAACTTGCTGTCCAACGAGCGCCTCTTACAACAAATATTTATGATAGGAACAATACTCTTCTTTATCAAATATATGCAAGTCAGAATAGAACATATGTAAAACTTTCTTCCATTTCTCAACATCTAAAAGACGCAACAATTGCGGTTGAGGATAAAAGATTTTACAAAAATTCAGGATTTGATATTTTTGCCATAATTAGATCAGCCATTGCCAGTGCCTCAGGCAAGGAACTTCAGGGAGGATCAACAATCACCCAACAACTTATAAAATCTACTCTTCTTACTCCTGATGTTAGCGTCTCAAGAAAAATTAAGGAAATAATTTTGGCATTCTTAGCAGATAGAATTTATACAAAAGACGAGATTTTGGAAATGTATCTTAATCAAGTTCCGTATGGTGGAACAGCCTGGGGAGTAGAGGCAGCATCGGAAATCTACTTTGGGAAAAACGTATCTGACCTTACTTTGGCAGAAAGCGCCTATCTTGCTGGTCTTCCTCGTGCTCCAAGTCTTTATTCTCCATATAGCGCTTCACCTAAACTTGGTAAAAAGAGACAAAAAGAGGTTTTAGAAAGAATGCAGGCTTTGGGTTACATAACTTCCAAGCAGGCAATTGACGCAGAGGAAAAAGAGCTTAATATTGTACCAATGCGAACTCCTCTTCATGCCCCTCATTTTGTAATGTATATAAAAGACCTTTTGGTCAAAAAATACGGTTTGCCCTTAGTAGAAAAGGGTGGACTTCAGGTGACAACCAGCCTTGATTTAAATCTTCAAGAAATTGCCGAAAACATAGTCCGTAGTGATGTGGAAAAAAACCTATATCTTAATCTCACCAATGGAGCGGCTCTTGTTACCAATCCTAAAAACGGCGATATTTTGGCAATGGTTGGCAGCAAAGATTATAACGAGGAAACAACAGGAAACTTCAATGTAACCACAGCACTTCGTCAGCCTGGATCAAGCATCAAAGTAGTCACCTATAGCGCGGCTTTGGAGAGTAAAGCAGTAACTCCAGCAACAATTATTAATGATTCTCCTGTAACGTACAGTATCCCAGGAGGAAGGCCTTATTCGCCAGTTAATTATAGCGGAATATTCCATGGTAATGTAACACTTCGAAGCGCTTTGGCAAACTCTATCAATATTCCGGCTGTTAAAACTCTTAACAAAATAGGCATTCCGGCAATGGTTGAGATGGCTAAAAAAATGGGTATTACCACTTGGAAAAATCCAGAGAATTATGGACTTTCAATCACTCTTGGAGGTGCTGAAGTAAAAATGACTGACATGGCAACAGTATACGGAGTCTTAGCCAATGGAGGATATAGAGTAGATCTAAATCCTATTCTAAAAATAGAAGATGCTAAAAACAATATTATCGAAGAAAAAAACGAGGTTGAGAAAAGACTTGTTCTTAATCCTGATGTTGCTTTCATAATCTCCGACATTTTATCTGACAACAACTCTCGCTCTATTGCATTTGGCACAAATTCCCCTCTTGATATTTCGGGGCAAAAGGTTGCGGTAAAAACCGGAACATCAGACAACAAAAGAGACAACTGGACTATTGGCTATACGCCATCTTATCTAGTTGCCGTGTGGGTGGGAAACAGCAACAACTCTCCTATGAGCCAAACGCTTGCTTCAGGCATTACAGGTGCAGCCCCTATCTGGAATAAAATAATGAGCCATCTTCTTGCCAATTCTTCGTCCGAAAACTTCCCCGTCCCAACAAACATTGTAAAAAAACCTTGCCTTGGACGAATTGAGTACTTTTTGGCAGGAACAGAAAATTCTGTAAGTTGCATTCTCAAACCAACACCAACCCCCACACAAAGACCATAAATCAAAAAACAAAATTCCCTCTCCTTTAAGGAGCGCACGTAAGGAGCAAGCCTCGCTGACAGGCGTGGGAAGAGTGGGGTGAGGTTCACATCACAAGTTCAAAGATCAAAGTTCAAAGTGCAAAGTCAAATGCAAAGCTTAAAGTTAAAAAGTTTTGACCAAGTCTGACTTGGTTTTAAACTTTGATTTGTGTCTTTGATTTTTGATATTTGATCTTATTTATCTGTATGCTATTGTCTCCTTATCGCCCCTGGAGCTGGCAAAACCGTAACTGAATAGCAAGGCAAACAGTATAATACAGTATAAACCCTCACAAATTGATGAATTGAAAAATTTGTGATGACTTTGGCATAGAGGTGTTGGATCAAGGAGAGGGTGAGGGCTTCTTTGAGGTAATAATAAAACAATTTAGCAATTTAGCAATAATTCCGTCGTGCATAAGTTTAGTATAACCATACCTTTGGGGGAGATGCAAGAAAGCAAATTATCAAGAACCGACTTTCCCAACACAACTAGTGAGAAGTTCATATTGTTTTTGTGGATCTTGGGATCCAAATACAAAACTTGTTGCTACAAAACGAGTCGCACCTGCTTTTGAGGCCTCAACAATTGTTTTGTCATTAATCCCCCCATCCACTTCGATTTTCATGTCATGCTGAACTTGTTTCAGCCGCGTCGCAGTCAAACGCGACTGGGACGTTTGACGTCCCGTCTGACGCGGTTTCAGCATCTTAACTTTTTTCAAGCACTCCTTTATAAACTCCTGTCCAGACAATCCAGCTTTTACTGTCATTATTGTCACAAAATCCAAATCAGCCAAAGGAACATTTATCGCATCTATCGAAGTAGGCGCATCAATTGCCAACCCTACTTCTCCTAAGCGCTGCGCTTGGGCTACAAATTCAACTTGATCGGACATTTTCTCCACATGGGCTATCAATCTCTTAAATCCCGCATCTGCAAATGGTTTTAGATAATTTATTGGTTCCTCGACCATCATATGAAGTTCAAAAAACAGGTCTTTTGTATATTTTGCAAAAGGCGCTGGGTCAAGAAAGGTTGTATTTGGAGCAAATTTGCCGTCAATAATATCTATGTGGATAGCCGCAGCCGAGTTTGACTCGGTTTTTGTAAACGATTTTACAAGATTAATCTTTCTCTCAATCTCTCCCCAATCTTTCTCTAAAATTCCAGGAATTACTTCGTACATATAAATAATCTTTCCTTAAGAATGGCTCTGTATATAAAAAATTTTATCTAAAATCATCAAGAATGATAACCTTAATCTCTTCTATTTTTTTTAACCGACGGTCATTCGTAAGAAATACTTCTTGTCCGCTTACCACTGCTGTGGCAATCTGTATAGCATCAGGCAATGAAATGGAATACTTATATTTCAATATTGCGGCGACCTCACTAATTGTTTCATCTACAGAAATAATATTCAAGTTAGGAGCTTGATGGAGCTTTGTTTTCGTATCTTCATATAAAATTCTATCTTCTTGCAGCTTTTTAAAGGCAAGAATTTCAGCCAGTGTTAGGACAGATGTAGCAGCAGCTAGCTTATTTTCTTGAAGTTGTAAGAAGAGTTGCCTTGCAAGTTCACCATAAAACTTATTTCCTTCTAAATAGTAGATAAAACACATTGAGTCTATGCCAATTTTTTTATAGCTTAAGATGATCTGTTGAAAAGATTTCACTTCAGGCTCTTTTCCCATTCTTCACGAAGTCTACGAATATATTCGGTCGCATCAACATTCTGCCATATCTTTTTATGCCTACCATAAGTCTTTCCTACCCAATCTTTTGTAGGAGCTTCTACTATTACAGAATAAGAATTAAGAGCGCGAACTACTACTTTTTTACGAGGTTTTAGTTCTGAAGCAATCTCTCTAACTGTCTTTGGTATAACAACCTGCGACTTGGGACCAATTGTAACTGTTGTTTGTTGCACAAAATATCACTTCCGTATAACTTTTAACATATTTAGTATAACTTGTCAACATCCTGATCTGGCTGACCACATCGGTAAAACTTTGAAGAATGTTTCTTGAGCATACTCCAATGGCGTCTTGTAATCAAGGGCTTGATGGGGACGGTAGGAATTGTATTTAATAAGCCATTTTGTTAAATCTTTCTCTCTTCTTCTATGTCATCAAGCCCAGCCTCTGATAATGACAGCCATTCTCTTTGAATCGTATCATTGAATTTCTCCAAAGACGGATTGTCTTTAAAAGAGTATAGGGTCTTGAATAAATTTGAAGTAGGAGAGCTATAACGATCCCGTATTGTTAACCTAGTACCCTCGAAGGTGGACGTTTACCTCGGAGGAATCCTTTTGCCAACAGAGGTATCTTCAACAGGTGCGAAACTCGTGATTATATTAAACTTAGCAATAAAAAATGTCAACCCTTTGATTTTATGATAAAGTTGTAATAAATGAAAATTGTTTATAGACCCCATCTTTTAAGAAGGTTGAAACAAAGGAAAGTTCCCAAAGACTATCCTAGGCAAATTCTGCAAAACCCAGAACAAGAATATTTTGATTCAGCCACCATGCATAACATCGCTGTTAAAAGATTACCTTATGGAGGAAAAGTGCACCACATGGTTATTGCATATGATATAATCGAAAAGCGAGAGAAATAATAACAGTTTATCCTGTTTCGGAATCAGAACTTAGGAATAAAGTGAAATCAGGAAGATGGAAAGCATATGAAAAAAACTAAGAAAAGAGAGAAAATATTCTACGATAAAAAAAGCGATGCTCTATGGCTTCTTGTCAAAAGTGGCGTTGAAGAAGAGCATCAAGAAATTAGTCCTGGAATAAGTATTGAGCTTGGTAAAAAAGGTGAGCTTTTGGGAATTGAGATTCTTAATGCTTCAAAAGTTCTCAAACCGATAATTGATAACAGACAAGCGCTCACGCCGCTTCAATAACACTCTATGTTGTTTCATTACTTTCCAACAATCACTACCGCATCTGTCGATGAGTCATCGCTAAGGTCTGCTGATGCACTTCCTATCGTATACGAAAACCCTAAATCTTTTTTAATAAGATCAAGGAACTTGCTCTTCTGGCTTTTCACTTTTATTGTCACGTTTTCATAGTCAGTATTATCTGCGTTTCCAATGGAAGAAACCTTATACCCAAATCCTTTTAGTGTTTCTGACGCTTTGCTTGCAGCGCCTGTTACGCCGCTACCGTTTTGAACTTCTATGGAAAGTTCGCTTCTGTCTAGTCCTGTTTCCTTGTCTATTGGATCAATAGTGGGCTTAGGAATTGGTGTGGCAGTTGCTTGAGGCACTGGAGTTTCTGTAGCGTCTTTAAGCGTTGGTGTTTCTATTATAAACTCTATGTTGTTTTCAGTTAAAGTTGGAGTTGGAGTTATTTTTTCCTCTTCGCCTGCTACTCCAAAATAGCTTTTCGAAGCAACAACTCCTCCTACTATAATAATAAGAAGAAAAAGTATTAAAACCAAACGTCTTGACTTTCCTCCTCTTCGCAAGCCTACGGATTGCGGATCATAAGATTTTTGCAAAGATTGATCTTCATTCCCAAATGACATTTTTGCCCCATTCATTTTCCTTAATAATAACACTATTTCAGTGATTTGCAATATGCTGGTATAATAACTATGCAGCCTATGAAAAAAATCATATTTTCACTATCTTTACTAGCATTTGTATTTTTAACTTTCTTTGTCTTTGTACAAAAAAGCTCCTCGGATGAACTCGACGACATAACAAAACAAATAAGCGACTTAGCAAATGCTCTTAATATGTCTGTCAACGCTACAAAACCCCTTGAGTCCGAACTTAAAAGCTTGCAGCAAAAAATCGAAAGCATAAAATCAAGCGTTAGTACTATAGAGAAAGATCTTCAAGTAAAAAAAACAAACATTGATGAGTCTTACAAAAATCTTGCCAAACAAGAGCAGCTCTTTAATGCAACAGTGCGGGATTTTTATATAAAAAGTTATTACAATTCTCCATTTCTTGTCTTTTTGTCCGGAAATTCTGCTTCAAAGATTACTCAAGTTTTGGCTTACAAAAAAGCAGCAACCAATCAGGACAAAATGATTATTGTAAACATTGCCTTAACTATTTTGGATTTAGAAGAAAAACAATTAAATCTTGAAAATGAGCAAAAAAGATTAATTGCAGTCAAAACTGATCTTGATACTCAATCTTTGAAACTGGACGAAATAGTCAAGGGGGCAAAAGCATATCAAGCAGTTCTCTCGTCACAAATTGCACAGCTTACAACAAAACAGCAACAAATATTGTCTCAAAGATTGGGTAACTTAAATTTGCCCGAAACATTGGGAGGAGGCCCTCTATTTTGTACCGATGATAGAAATTTAGACCCAGGATTTAGTCCTGCTTTTGCTTTTTATACTTATGGTATTCCGCATAGAGTGGGCATGAACCAATATGGAGCATTGGGAAGATCCAAAGCTGGGCAATCCCACGAAGACATATTAAGAGCCTATTTTGAGGGCATAAATTTTGAAAATAGAGGCAACATAAATATAAAAGTCCAAGGATATGGAGAAATGCCCCTTGAAGACTATCTTTTGGGCATATATGAAATGCCTGAAAGCTGGCCTATAGAAGCTCTAAAAGCACAAGTTATTGCCGCAAGAAGTTATGCTCTCTCCTATACCGATAATGGTACAAAAGAGATTTGTACAACCCAAAAATGTCAAGTGTACAAAGGCGGTAATAAAGGAGGCCAATGGGAACAAGCAGTTAGAGACACGTCGGGAAAAGTCATCGCACATGAAGGAACAGTAATTACAGCCTGGTACGCATCTACATCTGGCGGATATACCTTTAAATCAAGCGATGTTGGTTGGAGTGATCGACCATGGACGAAAAGACTGCGGGATACAACTTCCGATGTTGGTAGTTTTTCAGATTTACAAAATAATGCTTATGACAAGGAATCTCCTTGTTTCTATGCAGCACAAGGATCAAGAAGCGAATACGGAAAATCAGCCTGGCTTAAGCCCTCGGAAGTTGCAGATATAGTCAATGTTATTCTTTTGGCCCGCTCTGATTCCTCAACTGGAGACAATTTATATCAGACAGACAAGCCCCATCCTTATGGAGGGGAGATCTGGAATGAAGATAGAGTAAAATCAGAGCTTAAATCAAGAAATATCACTCCATACAATAACATTTCTGATCTTTCTGTAAGTGTAGATTTTGGAACAGGGAAAGTAAATTCTATCTCTACTTCTCAAGATGCAGGTTCTCAAACTTTTGATGGATTGGAATTCAAAAACTGGTTTAATCTTCGTGCGCCTGGCAATATACAGATTGTGGGACCGTTGTATAATGTGGAAAGGAGATAGAAGCTCAAATATCAAAGCTCAAATGTCAAAACCACAACTTAAATCTTAAATCTTTTAAAGTTTTGCAATTTGAATTGTAGATTTGACTTTTGAATTTTGAGTTTTGAGTTTGACCGAACGAAAGTGAGGAAACGTGCCAGATATTTTTATAGCTAACAACAAAGAACAAACAAAAGAGTATAAAGAGGAATCAAAATCAAAAAGCTATAGCCATCCACACAACCACGCTCATATGCTGTCTGCTTTTTGCGAGTATCCGCTTGGAATCTATTTTGCCAATCAACAAAAAGACGAAGAAGTGCTTTTGCTCTTAAGGCGTCACTTTGTTACCAATACTTTCTGGATAATAATAACTGTTGCCTTGAGTCTTCTTCCGATAATCGGCATTCTTTTAAGATTTAACCTTACATTCCTTAATGTATCACCAATAACTATCTTTTTCTATCTTAGCCTTTATTACATGATAATTCTGGCCTTTGCCTTTGTCCAGTTTTTATCTTGGTATTACAACATTTCTCTAGTAACTACTAAAAGAATTGTAGATATTGACTTCTATGGTCTTCTTTATAAAAACGTTGCCGCAACTACGATTAGCAACATAGAAGACATAAACTATAGCCAAGTTGGGGCGCTTCGGTCTTTTTTTGACTACGGAGACGTAGTCGTACAAACTGCTGGTACTATTTCTCATTTCGACTTTACAGCGGTTCCCCACCCGCAAAAAGTGGTGCGAATTATTGAGGGTCTTATTACTAAAACAAAAAATGTTTAATATACCTATTATAGACAATCTAATTAGCTCATTCGCAATTTTAAAAATAGCTTTCTTGGCTTTTAATATTGCTCTTATTATATTTCTAATTGTTGTGTTTATTCAGGTTACGTCTCTTGAGAAAATATTTAAAGAAACACATGATTCAAGCATTATTAGACTCGTAGCCGGGCTCATGCTTATTTTTGCCATTTCGCTTTTTTTGATTGCACTTGTTATACTATAGCTGTTTTTTCCATACAAAAAAAATGCATTATGCCACATTAAATGGTAAAACAAGATCAAACATAAGCTTTGGGAAAGTAATTTCCTCGCCCACTCCTTTTTCTTGGTCTAATGTTTATAATGCAGGAAAACTCTTTGCAGTTTTAGCTTTGGAGAAAAACAACCAAGAAGAACATTCTGACACTCTTAACCTATTGGGTAAAACACTCCTCTCCAAACTCGAAGAAGAGTTTTTTACTCTAGATACCAAAGATTTTCCCTCTATTCAACAGGCTATCTTAAATACCTTCAAAGACAAAGAGCAAACAATAAAATACTCTTTTGCAGCGTCTTTTTTCTCGGATAACAAGCTCTATATTTTTGTAATTGGTGATGCTGCTGTCTTTATAAAAAGAGATGGGAAGATTGCTAAATTTGAGGCTTCCTTGGAAGGGAATACAAAATCCGTGGCCTCTTTTTCAGGACACAGCCTAAATAACGATTTAATAGTGCTTACCACAGATTCAAATTACAGTGTTTTGGAAGAAGACGTTTTTTTAGAGGACAAAAGTCCAGAGGAAATAGCCGAAAGCCTAACCTCTATTATTCTGGGGAAGCAGGACAGCAAAATATGTCTTATTATTGTAAGATACACTGAACAAACGTCTTTCGAAAAAGAAGAAACCCAAGAACTTAAAAAAACAGAATCAAAAAACGAAGAAGAAATGCCAAAAGAGGAAAAAAACTACAACCTTTTCCTTAAAGGTTTCAAAAAATTCCATCCATTAAAGGGGGGATATAATTTAATTAGTATAAAACTCACCCATTCAAAAAAGGTATTCTTAACCATTGCCATTATTGTTGCATCAATCTTTGTCTTAAGTGTTTATTTTACCATTCAAAAACAACAATCAGAAAGAGTCCATGGGCTTTTTCAAAATATCTATCCAGAAGCAGAGAAAAAATACAACGAAGGAAATAGCCTTTTGCCTCTAAATAAAAATGTTGCCAAACAATTTTTTTTAGAATCCAAAAAAATACTTGACCAAGCAAAATCCAAATTCCCCAAAAATTCAAAAGAGGAAAAGAGGATTGCCGATCTTCTGCAAAAGGTGGAAGATGCAATTAGCCTTTCTTCTGGGATTAATCTGGTTGATGCAAAAGAAATCGATGCAAAAGAAAGCGTTTTTCTGTCTTTACAGACCAAAAAACAAAAACAAGCATTTGCGCAAGATGAAACAAATATTTATTTTGCGGACGAAAGCTCTGTATATTCTGTAATCAAAAAGGACGCCAAGGAAAATGAAATTATAAAAAACAGCGATTCTTGGCAAGATATAACCGCTCTTGGGATATATTTTGGCAATATTTATGTTTTGGACAAATCGCAAAACCGGATACTAAAATTTGCGCCAATTCAAGGTGGGTTTGAAAAAAGCAATTATCTTCCAAATGGTGTCTCGCCAAGTTTTACAAACGCAGTTTCAATGGCAATTGATGGATCTATATTTGTTTTGTCAAATGATGGAACAATCCAAAAGTTTACAAGGGGAAATACGGATCAATTTACGATTTCCGGTCTTGATACACCATTTGCTTCTCCATCTAAAATATTTACAGATAGACATACGTCAAATATTTATGTTCTGGACAATGGCAATTCTAGAATTGTGGTTATCAACAAAGAAGGCATTTACCAAAATCAATACCAAGCAGAAGTTTTAAGGAATGCAAAAGACTTCGAGGTTTTGGAAAAGGACA
>CAZPZA010000015.1:0-12519 GCA_964590985.1 uncultured Gammaproteobacteria bacterium | reverse complement strand
CCCATTGCAAATCGTCTATTAATCGTCTAAAATACGTCTACCCTCTTAAGCTTGCTTTGTAGCTTTGTGGTATTATTCATACACGCTACAAAGAGCGCTTGAAGCGGCGGGCAAAGTATGTTTAATCCTCGCTATAGAATTACAGATCTTCTGCTTGCTAACATTAAAAGAATTAATGCTTTAGTAAATGAATTAAATAATAGGAGATTTCCTCATGTTGTTTTAGTAGAATTCGAAAAGGTAGCCAGAGCAGTTTCGGCTTATGCTTCAACAAGTATCGAAGGCAATCCTCTCCCTTTAACTGAAGTTAAAAAAATTCTTAAATCAAAACCAGGTTATATTAGAGAAAGTGAAACAGAAGTATTAAACTATAATCAAGCATTACAAGAATTAAACAAAAAATTAAATGATGGAAAAGTCAGATTATCGCTCAATCTTATCCTAAAAATTCAAAAGCAAATTACAAAAGGATTGTTGCCCAAATTTGAGTCTGGAAAGTTGAGAGAGAAACCAGTATTCGTAAATGATCCAAGAACCAAAAAAGTTATATATTTACCTCCGGATGCAAAAGATGTAAAGATACTTATAGAGGATCTTATTGTGTTTGTTAATACTAATCGGGGTAAGATAGACCCACTTATCTTGGCTGGCATCTTTCACAAACAAATAGTAGTTATTCATCCTTTTATGGATGGAAATGGCAGAGCAACTCGTCTTGCCACAAAAGTACTTTTGGCTGAAATGGGGCTAAATACATTTAATCTCTTTAGTTTTGAGAATTATTACAATCAAAATGTTACTCGATACTTCCAAACTGTAGGAGAGTTTGGTGATTATTATGAAGTAGCAAATAAAATCAATTTTACCCCTTGGCTAGAATACTTTACAGAAGGAATTATTGACGAGCTGTTAAGAATACAAAAACTACTTCCAGAAGTTGGAATGAGCCCAAAAACCAAATTGCAACCTTATCACTTAAAAATAGTGAGGTTTATCAAAGAAAAGGGATTTATCACTGATCGCAACTATGCTAGTTTAGTTGATCGGGCAAAGGCAACAAGAGCGCTGGACTTTAAAAGACTAATAGAACTAGGTTTAATTAATAAAAAGGGGAAAGGTAAAGCAACCTATTATGTTTTAAGGGAAAAATGAGAAAACCCAAAACCAAAAAACTATGATTCCTGTAACATCTTTAAGGCCAGGCACTACATTTGAAGAAAATGGAGAGATATTGGAGGTCTTAAGTTACAATAATGTCCATTTGAGGAAAACAAGTTCTGTTGTAAAGCTAAAAGTAAGAAGTTTAAAACGGGGAATGAGTATAGAAAAAAGTTATATCAGCAATGCTAGAGTTAATGAAGTTAAACTCGAAAAAAAGGATTTGCAGTTTTTGTACAAAGACAACGAATTTTGCCACTTTATGGAACCACAATCATTTGAACAAATAGAAATTCCTCTAAAAAATCTTGATAAACACCAGTATCTAAAAGAGGAAGATATTGTTCCAATAAGATTTTACAACAGAGAAGCTATAGCAATGCTAATTAGTCCAAAAGTCAAACTAAAAGTTACAAATACAGGTCCTTCGGTCAAGGGCAATTCTGCTACAAACGTCTACAAAGATGCAATGCTGCAAAATGGCTTGCATGTAAAGGTGCCTTTGTTTATAAACATCGGCGACTCTCTTTTAGTTGATACTCGAAATGGAACATATACAGAAAGGGCAAGCAAGCTTAAGTAAAAGTATAACTATAATTCCTGAAGCTCTCTATCCAAACTCTCAATATCTCCTTCTATGTCACTTATCTCTATGTCGTCTGCTGTTTCAGCTGCGACTGACGGATTCAGAATTACTTTGTTAGTAATTGGAGTTACGCCACTTCCTTGCGTTTGTGTTCCTGTCTGCATTTGCGAAACCTCATTATTAGCGGTTATGGCATAAATTAGCAACAAAAATATCACTACCAACGCAATCAAAATAAATATCATCAAGACGTGATTACTCTTTTTTTTGTCTGATCCACTGTAATCTTGGGAAGAAACAGCCAAATCATTAGACTTCGTGCCTTTTGAAGAAGAATCAGGCTCGCTGCCAGATGACGCATCACCTAAGTCTTGTGTTTGCATGGGTTGAGTTGCTTGTACTGGTTGCTGAATTGGCTGATTTGTGTCCAAGCCCACCATATTATTCACCCCCTAGTTGTTCTGTTTTTGCAGTATCTTGTATATTATAAGTGACAAGTTCTCTTTCCGCGTTATAAACTTCTTGCTTAGCATCTACTACAAGTTTATGAACATCCCTTAAGTCTGTTCGAAACTCGCTCACTGTTTTGCCAACATTTGCCCTTAAAAACGCTTCTTTGGTAATCTCGATTACATAAGACTTTTGCGCTTGCTCATCAACAGCAATTCTTGCGCTATCAATTGCATCTTTGGCAGAAGCTATAGCCGATTCAAGAGAACCCACCTCTATACCTTTATTCTTAAGAAGAGTAGTTTTTTCACTGATTTTTTTCAATACCATGTCCAATTTATCTAATGCCTTACTCATCCTAAGAACATAGTTTTTGTTCATCGTAGAAACTCTCTCATCAATTCTTTCTACTGTTGCTTTTTTTCGTTCGTTTTTAATTTCTTCAAGCTTTTCTCTAAATTTCTGCCGCTCTTCTTTTGCCTGCTGTCTTATATTTATAATTTGCTCTCTTAATATAGGAGGCGGCGCTGGGACTTTCTGAATAATACTTGCTTCTTTGGTGGACTGTGAAGGATTTAAGCCAATACTGTGTTCTTTTGCCTCTATGTTTGAGGTTATAATAATAAGTAACCCAACTACACCTATTATTGTGATGTATTTTTTTATCACAAATTAATTCTAACAACAGAGTTTTAGGTTTGTCAAGGGGTCAAAAATCGAATATAATAAAAGATCAAAAAAGCTCAAGACTCAAAAAGAAATATGGATAAAATTATTATCAAAGGGGCTAGGGAACATAATCTCAAAAACATAAGTCTTGAAATTCCCAAGAACAAGCTTGTTGTGTTTACCGGGCTCTCTGGTAGTGGAAAATCTTCTTTGGCTTTTGACACAATCTATGCTGAAGGCCAACGAAGATATGTAGAAAGCTTGTCTTCCTACGCAAGACAATTTTTGGGAGTGATGAAAAAGCCAGATGTAGATTCTATAGAAGGCCTCTCACCTGCTATTTCTATAGATCAAAAATCTACCTCACATAATCCAAGAAGCACGGTTGGCACAGTTACAGAAATTTATGATTACTTCAGACTTTTATTTGCAAGAATAGGGCATCCACATTGTCCAAAATGCAAAAGAGAAATATCTTATCAATCCAAAGAACAAATAGTTGATTCTATTTTTAATTTATTAAAAAAAGAGATCAGCCAAAGACTCAAAATATTCATACTTGCTCCAATAGTAAAAAACAGAAAGGGAGAATATCAACAGCTTTTCGCTGATCTTAAAAAAAAGGGCTACAAAAAAGCAAGAATAGACAAACAGATTTTTCTTCTAGATGAAGATTTTATTTTAATAAAAACCAACAAACACACAATAGAACTTGTTGTGGATGGGATAATTCTTTCAAAAGATACCGATAAGGAAAGAATGTCAAACGATGTAGAACAGGCATTAAAATTTGGCAATGGAGAGCTAGTAGTTTCGATAATTAAAGATGCGGGGTTTTCTTTACCAGAGAAACCGAAAAAAATGCAGGATGAGTTCTTTTCTGAAAAATTTGCCTGCCCTGTATGTGGTATCTCCATACAAGAAGTAGAACCAAGGCTTTTTTCTTTTAATACTCCTCACGGAGCATGCCCATCGTGTAATGGTCTGGGGACGATCCTAACAGTTGATAGAAAGCTGGTCTTTAATAACAATTTGTCAATAAGCGAAGGGGGAATACTACCTTTCTCCAATATTTTACAAAGCGATACTTGGTTTTCAAGAACTTTTATTACCTTTTGTAAAGAAAATGATATACCGTCTAATTTAAGATTTTCTCAGATGCCAACATCTTGGAAAAATTTATTATTAGAAGGAACTGGGGATAAAGAATATCGAGTAGTTGGAGAAAACAGGTGGGGAAGACAAACAGAAATATACGAACCATTCAGGGGCATTATCTGGGAATTAAAACAAAGACACACAACTACGCAGTCTTTGTTTCTAAAAACAAGAATAGAAAGATTTATGCGCTACGAAACTTGTAGCCTATGCAGTGGCGGACGGCTCAAAAATGAAGCTCTTTCTATAACTATAGACAACAAATCTATAGTGGATGTGTGCAACAATTCCATAAAAGATGTCTTAAACTTTGTAAACAGTTTGGAAAGCCATCTATCTTCAAGAAAAAAAGAAGTAAGCAAAATCATACTTAAAGAAATAAGGTTAAGGCTTTCTTTTTTGATTGATGTTGGCTTGGATTATCTCACTCTTTCAAGAGGTGCTCAAACGCTTTCTGGAGGAGAAGCCCAAAGAATAAGACTTGCTTCACAAATTGGAAGTGGTTTAGCAGGAGTTTTATATGTTTTGGATGAGCCATCCATCGGACTTCACCAAAAAGATAACAAAAAACTTTTAGAAACCCTTAAAAAACTCAAAAATTTAGGCAACACAGTGTTGGTGGTAGAGCATGACAGAGAAACAATGGAACATTCTGATTTAATAGTTGATTTTGGACCAGCTGCTGGAGAGGAAGGAGGACAAATTATAGCTGTTGGTCCAATTGACAAGATAAAAAAAGAGCCCAACTCTCTTACAGGACAGTACTTGTCTGGAAAAAAGAGAATACGGGCATTTTCAGCGCACAAAGGAGTATCCTTACTTAAGGATACTCCTTATGATAGGAGTATCCTGGTAGTAGAAGCGCGGGAACACAATCTTAAAAACATAAACGTATCCTTTCCTCTTAATAAATTTGTAGTAATAACTGGGGTTTCGGGAAGCGGAAAGTCAACGTTAATAAATGACATTTTATACCATGCTCTGATGCAAAAACAAAACCCATACCACAGACAAAATCCAGGGCTACATACAAGAATAGAAGGATACGAAAACATAAGAAGGGTCTACATGATAAATCAATCTCCTATTGGAAGAACTCCTCGAAGCAATCCTGCGACTTATACAGGCGCATTTACTTATATACGAGAGCTTTTTAGCCAAACCAAAGAAGCCAGAATCAAAGGTTACGGACCTGGAAGATTCTCCTTTAATGTAAAAGGGGGAAGATGCGAATCCTGCGAGGGGGAAGGACAAATAAAAATAGAAATGCAGTTTCTTCCAGATGTGTACGTAACATGTGAGGAATGCAATGGAATGCAATACAATAGGGAAGTGTTGGAAATAGAATTTCGCGGCAAAAACATTGCTGATGTTTTGAGAATGAGCGTAAAAGAAGCCTTAACTTTTTTCTATTTCTATAGCCCTCTTGTTCATAAGCTTCAAACGCTTAACGATGTAGGGCTTTCTTATATTAAGTTGGGGCAACCGGCACCAACCTTGTCTGGAGGAGAAGCGCAAAGAGTAAAGTTATCCGACGAGCTGTCTAAAAAGGGCCAACGATCTCTATATTTATTGGACGAGCCAACAACAGGACTACATTTTGCGGATCTTGAGAAACTTCTACTGGTTTTAAGAAAACTTGTAGATACGGGAAACACTGTTGTTGTAATAGAACACAATCTAGATATCATAAAAAACGCCGACTACATAATAGATTTGGGTCCAGAAGGCGGAGAAAAGGGTGGTGAAGTTATTGCTACTGGAACGCCAGAGCAAATAGCCAAAAACCCTCGTTCGTACACGGGACAGTTTATTAAAAAAACAGAGGTGATTTAAATGGTAGTTAAAGCATCAGATTACCGTAAGCTTCCTTCAAAACCAGGCATCTATCTCTTTTTAGGCAGCCCAAACAAAGTCCTATATATTGGAAAGGCCAAAAGCCTTAAAGATAGGGTAAGTTCTTATTTTGCTAAATCTGCTCAACTTAGCCTCAAGACAAAAATTCTGGTTTCAAAAACAAAAAAAGTAAAAACAATTAATACTTCGTCTGAAATAGAAGCTTTGCTTTTAGAGGTAAATTACATTAAGAAGTATAAACCAAAATACAATAGTCGTTTAACAGACGGAAAGGCATATCCTCTTATTCGAATTACTGTCAAAGATAAATATCCAAAAGTTTTAACTGCAAGGCAAGAAACAGACAAAGAGTCTTTGTATTTCGGTCCCTTTCCAAATGCAGGCACTTTACGTTTGGTTCTAAGAACCATAAGAAGAATTTTTCCGTATCAGTCAGTGGTCAATCATCCCAAACGAGTATGTTTGTACTATCACTTAGGACTTTGTCCTTGTCCAGGAGTATCCTTATTCAAGGATACTCCTTATCTAAGGAGTATCCTTGTAGAAGAATATAGAAAGAACATCAATCATATTATTGATTTTCTAAAAGGAGAAACAAAAAAACTACTAAAAAGTCTTGAAAAAGAACGAAATATTTTGAGTAAAAAAGAGGCATTCGAAAAAGCAGAAGGTTTGCAGAAAAAAATTGATGCAATACTTTATGTAACAAGTCCTATTTATCAAAAGTTTGACTATAAAGTAAATTCAAATCTTGAGAAAAAGACGAGAAAGAAAGAACTGTCATGGCTAAAAGAATGTTTAAATAGATACTATTCTGTTAAAAAACTTGAAAGAATCGAATGTTTTGATATTTCAAACATTAGCGGAACAAATGCTACTGGATCAATGGTGGTTTTTTCAAATGGTAAGAAAGACCCATCAAAATATAGAAGATTCAAAATAAAAAGTGTAGATAAGGTGCCTAATGATTTTGCAATGATGCAAGAGGTTATTCTAAGAAGATTAAATCACAAAGAATGGCCTTTTCCTGACTTAATTATCGTTGATGGGGGAAAAGGCCAAGTTTCCTCTGCCCTAAAAGCGGTTAAAAAACAGAATGTGGCAATTCCCGTTATCGGCCTCGCAAAAAGAGAAGAAACTATTATTGTTCCCTTAACCCGTCATTCTGGCAATCCGCCAGCTGGCGGAGCGTCCAGAATCTCTTTTGGTTCTAAAGAAAACTTTGTCGCACTCTACCTTCCCAAAGACTCACCCACTCGTAATCTTGTTATGAGAATTCGCGACGAGGCTCACAGATTTGCGATTTATTATCATAGAAAGTTAAGGTCAAAAGCCCAACTAAACTAAACATTACATTAATTATTTCTCGACACCTCATAAGTGTAGGGAAAAAATAGAAAAGACGCAGGTGCATCAGCGAGAAGATATTTTTGAAAATCAAAGTATATTTTTTTACGCTCTTCTATATCGAATGTCTGTCTTCCATCTTCTAGCAATTTGTCTATCCGAAGGTTCTTATAGCCTGCAATGTTGTTGGAATGATCGGAGTGCCATAATACATATTGATCGGGATCCAAAGATAGAAAAAATTCTCCTAAGAAAATTTGGAATTTAGAAGGGGGTTTACCAACTTCGTTTACCTTTGTTTCTATTCCAAGCTTATTCCAAGCTTTTGCAGTATTTTCTGCTACCATTCTGTATTGGGGAAGACTATCTATAACAAAAGCAAGATTTGCATTTGGAGCTTCTGTTCTAAACTTTTCTAAAAGCAGTTTTGCATGATCAAGATCTTGGCTATAAACATTTAAACCTTTTTGCGCCACAAAAGAAAAGGGCGCATAAGGACCAAAACTTCTTTCGCCCTGATCAAAAGTATCAAATATCGTATAGGAAAGAGCTTCTCTTAATGTTTTTGAAGACAAATTTTCATCCCTGGTGTTGTAAAACAAAGTAACTAATTGCCTATAGTTAACATCTTTCTTTACTCTTGCATTCTTAAACTCATAAAATGTGGTATTTTTAAATTCAACGTCTGGAAGACCTAAAATCTTCGTAACATCGCCTAGCACAAAAGCTGTCTTTAGTGCTGTAAAAGTTGGATAAAATTGATAAACCAAGCGCTTGTTTTTATCAAGACTTACAAGGTCGATTGACTCGATAAAACTTCCATTAAGTTTTAGCTTTTTAGCTCTATAATCACCAACGCCCACAAAGCCTTTTTTAAAAATGGGCTTGGAGACACTTACAAGAAAAGGGGAATATGCGTTTTTTAATTTGAAGATTATTGTATATTTGCCAGGCCGCTCAACCTCTACATCAGAAAAACCATAGTTAATAAGATCAGAGGTTAAGTTTTCTTTATCGCTAAAGTATGCATTTTCTTTCAGATAAAATATATATTTTTTGCCATTTTCTTCTATACGCCAACTTTTGGCCAGACTTGCCTCTGCTACACCATCCTTTCTTATGGTGGTTAAACCTTTTGAAATTTTATTTATTATGTCGGAAGGTAAATTATCAATTGTGTACGCTCCAACCATCCCTATAACTTCTGTATTTGTTGATTTGTATTTTGGAAAAACGTGTTCAAAAAAACTTTTCAACAAAAAAAATATCAAAAGCCCTACTGCAAAATAAAGAAGGATTCTTTTGCCCATCCTTTTAACATATTCTTTTATTAGCCAGAAGATAAGTCGTCTTCTTATAATCAGCATAAATCTAACGAAGAATAAGAAGCACTATAGAAAAAACAGCGAATAAGAAAGATAGAAAAATTGTAATCCAAATCAGCAGTTTTTCTACGCTTCTTTTGCTTCTATAAAACTCTCCTCCTCCGCCAAAGGCAGTCGACAAGCCCGTACCCTGCGTTTGCAACAAAATTACTGCAATCAATAAAATAGAAACTATAGCGACCAATATACTAATAAACATAAAGTCTAGTTATTATATGTTCTCCATTATGGTTTTTGCAAGTTTTGAGGGGTTATGATAAATAGCAAAATTTTCGTCCACCATATCCGATTTTATAATTTTTATGTTACTCTTTAAAGAATTAGTAATTGGGACATATTGATATTTATATTTACTTGGTATTTTGGCAGAAAAATTATTATTTACTACAACTTGATTGAAGGGAAATAATCCCAAATGCCTCTCTATAGCAACTATATAGTCTGTCGAATTGTAACCCTTTGTTTCAAAAGGTTTGTTTGTCACATTGACAACAAAAATCTTAAGCGCTTTACTTTTTTTTAACGCCTCCTTAACCCCACTAACTATCAAAACAGGCAAAATAGTGGTGTATAAATCCCCGGGACCTGCAATTATAATATCAGCATCTTTTATGCTTTTTATAGCCAGAGGGTTAGATTTAGCGCTCTCTGGCTTTAGAAAAACTTTATCTAAAATTCTTTTGCCAGGATATTTACCCAAATCTATTTTTTCTTCCCCATATATTAATTTTCCCTCAATCGTTCTTGCATAAATTGTTACGTTCTGCACCGTTGCAGGCAAAAATTCACCTTTAACTCCAAACATTTCTTGAAAAAGAGATATTGCTTTTTCAAAACTACCCGTTATGTCTCGCAGTGCTACCATTATCAAGTTGCCAAGCTTGTGTCCTGGAAGGTCTGTATCGCTACCATATCTATCTCCCAAAAAACGATAAGATAAAAGCTTATAGACATAAGAACTCTTATCTGTTAATGCTGCCATGCAGGACACTAAGTCTCCAGGAGGAGGTATGTTATAAAGCCGGCGAAGTCGGCCAGAAGATCCACCATCATCCGCCATAGAAAGAATAACAGTGATATCTTCAAAATATCTCTTAAGACCCTTTATTAGATTGGCAGTTCCAACACCACCGCCTAAGCAAACTATTTTTTTATTAACCATGATAAAAATCCTACAAAAATAGAAAGGCCAATAGACAAAACAATAAATGCGAAAAATGTATTAATGTAAATTTTGGGAACAACAAATCCCGCAAAAGATAAGCTCTCAAAAGTAAAGCTAGAAATTCTTATGTTTGACACCAAAACTGTAAGCAAATATAGAATAACAGCGTTTATCAGAAACGAAAAAAGTCCCATTGTGGCAATGTTTAGCGGAAGAGTTAGAATACTTAGGATTGGTTTTATGGTCATAAACATTACAGACAAACCAATTGCACCTATTGCATAGGTTAGGATACCTCCAGAAATTTTTATGCCATCAAAGAGCTGGGAAAGAAGAAAAAGCGAAACTCCATAAAAAATAATCTTCCTCACCAAAGACTTCATAAGGCTATTCCAACGTTTTCAATGCTACCAAAAAATCAAAAACTTTGCAACGCAACAAACTCACTCTCAGATATCTAGTTCTAGTTCTTGCAACGAAACCCCATTGTAGGGTATTATGGTATTTATTGCTATGAATAAAATAATTTGCCCAAGTTGTGGTAAAGAAGTTGAAATATCTCAAGCTATCTCTCACAAAATTCAGGAAGAGGTGTTTCGGAAAGCGGAAGGCAAGTACAAGGAAGAACTGGAGAGAAAGAAAAAAGAAATCGAAGAAAAAGCGACAGTTCGCGTCAAAGAAGAATTAGAGCTAAAAGTCAAAGATTCTCAAAATGAATTGCGAGAAGAAAAAGAACGAAACTCGCAACTCCAAGAAAGGATTCTTGAAAATTCTGAACAACTTCGAAAACTTATGCGAAAAGACCTCGATAGAGAGCAGGAGATGAGGGATAAGCTCTTTAGGGAAGAAGAAAAAATTAGACTTGAAGCTCAAAAAAAAGCAGCGGAAGAACAACATTCCAAACTCCTAGAGAAAGATAAGCAACTTCAAGATGCATTAAAAGCAAATGATGAAATGAGAAGAAAACTACAGCAAGGTTCGCAACAAACACAAGGAGAGGCATTTGAAATTGAATTCGAAAGTATGCTTAGAAAGACTTACCCCAATGACAAAATAACTCCTGTAAAAAAGGGAAGTCGCGGAGGAGATGTTATCCAAGACGTATGGGATGGAAAAGGTAATTTTGCAGGCAAGATTTTATGGGAACTTAAGAATACAAAAACCTGGAGCGAGTCTTGGATAGAAAAACTAAAGCTAGACAAACGAGCGATTAAGGCTGATGAGGCTATACTAATTTCGGAAATTCTACCAAGCGATATGAAAACTGCAGGATTTAGAAAAAGCATATGGGTCACAAAAAATAATTTTGTCATTCCACTTGCCGATACCATGAGAGCTAAGTTAATTCAGCTTTACTATATAAAAAACTCCGTAAAGGGAAAAGACCAAAAAATGGAAATTATCTACAAATACCTTTCTGGGACAGAATTTAAAAACAGAATTGAATCAATAATAGAAGCATTTACAAATATGCAGCAAGAAATAGAAAAAGAAAGACGCTATTTCTCAAACAAATGGGCAAGAGATGAAAAAAATATTCGTCAAGTAATAGACAACACATACGCGATGCATGGAGATTTTAAAAGCATAATTGGAAACTCTTTACCTCAAATAAAATCGTTAACACCTCAACAAAACCTGCTGGGCGAATAATAGAGATTTTATACAACATATGCCAAAAAAGATAGTCCGGGAACCATGATTGTAATCTACGGAAAAACCCCAAACAGCTAACTAATGATTAAGAAACGTCTCCAAAACCTTTTGAGCAACACTTATTGTCTTCCTACCACCTTTCTTACTGGGATTTACTTCCGCTAAATCCAAAGATAGCTTTGGATGAGAAGAAACGATTTTCAAAAGATCGCTAACCTCATCCATCATAAAACCCTCAACCCCTGGTATTCCTGTTGCCAAAACTTCTTTAGATGAAAACACGTCAATATCAAAGTTAATATGTAAATACTCAAAGGTTTTAACAAAGTCCTCTAACTCTTTTAAAACTTTGTTTCTATTTTTTGTAAGATCCTCCTTATTGATATTTTTGAACTTTGATTTTTCAAAATAAATTTTTTCTTCTCTATCAAGCTCTAAATTTCCAATAAACAAAATGTTGGAAGCCTTAAGTTTTAAGTTAATTAGAGACTTGATTTTGGCCACATCAAAGCTGTCTAAAAAGGGTCTTATGTACATGCCATGAAAATTCTTGCTGAGACTTGTTTTATACATATTAACTTCTCCGTGCGAATCGAATTGGATATAGCCTACTTTGTTTGGATCTCCTACTCTTTCTAAAACTGCCAAAAGAGAAGAAAACGTTATACTGTTGTCTCCACCAATTATTACTTGTGTTTCGCGAGTGCCGAGCGTTTTATTGATTAAGTCTTTAAACTCGGAAAGCTCGCTTGATAAGACGCCGAAATATTTAGTTTTATCTATGTCTTCTGGTTTGGAAAAAGTAAATTCAGAAACTTGCGGATTATCAAAGTTTAATAAAAATTCTTTTGTAAGAATTGCATCCGGAGCATCTTCTACTCCAACATTTAAGTCCTTTTGATGGATTAGCGGATTTATAATCCCAAGTCTTGTCCTTGCTTTATAAAAATGCACTTTTCGCACAGGTTGTAATTATACCAATTCATGTAGTATACTAAAATTGTCAAAATAAAGGGCCGCTAGCTCAACTGGCAGAGCAATTCCCTCTTAAGGAATAGGTTCCGGGTCCGACTCCCGGGCGGCTCACA
>CAZPZA010000014.1:0-12797 GCA_964590985.1 uncultured Gammaproteobacteria bacterium | reverse complement strand
AGAGCAATTCCCTCTTAAGGAATAGGTTCCGGGTCCGACTCCCGGGCGGCTCACACTTTTGTTATTCAATTATAATCTTTGCAAAACTCAATTACATTATCTACCAAGAAACTAAAGTCAGGATTGGGGATTGAGAAGTCTGTGTGAATCACTATTTCCGAATCGCTTTCTGGAAAAACAAAGCCTATTTGGCCTCTTTTTTTGTCTGTCCATACCCTTTCTGAACCAAGCACTTCCTTATAAAACTTCGAAGATTTTTCTAAATCTTTTACAAGAAACATTACGTTGTCTATCTTCCGTAATTTATTCATTTTTTTAAGTTAAATACTCTATTTCGTTCCAACATTCTTAAGAACGTTAGTTCAAAGAGAATCTACCTAATCCTAAATTCACTTAAACAAAAAAGCCAAAAACAACTAACCGTAGGTAGCGAGCGTGTTGCACAGCGTCGCAGTCAAACGCGACAGCCACGTTTGACCGCGTCAGACGCGGTTTGACGTGGCGTCTGACGCGGTTGCACCTTTTAATAGTTTATCAATGTCATGCGGTTGGCTATAAAACTCCATATGAATTTGTGGTAGAATACCTTAAATTGTAATATACGATTCATGGAAGGAAAAGAAGAGCTTAATCCAACAGAGATTGTAAAAGTTCGTTGGGTAGCAGCAAAAGAAAAATTAGCGCGACTAATTGCAGACGTTTTTGATAATGAAAGAAGGCAAGATTTAAACTTTGCCAAAAAGTTTGGAAACGATCCTAATTTAGACGGGCTTATCTATAGTTTGGGACACGGGAGTGGGACATTAAGAGATTTTCCAGAAGTTATTGAAATCATCACCTATAAACCATTATTGGAAAATGAGGAAGAATTGCAAGCTATTACTCCCTTTCCTGATTTACTAACACAGCTTGCACAAAACATTACAACATTCTTAACTAATCACAAGATAAGAGAACAAAGACCCAACATATATCAAAATGAGATTAATGCTCTTAACTTGCTTGCCGATCAAACTAATAACAAAAAAGTTAGACTAACTTTTTTTGAAACTGAAAGAAAAGGAGTTTACAGCTTAAGTTCTGCAGAGGTTACTTAAATTTGATAAAATATCTTTTGCATTTTTACGTGACGTGTCTGAATGCGCCTGTAGCTCAGCGAATTTAGAGCATTTCGCTCCTGCCCGCCGTACTTGCCTCCGTAGCTTAACGGATAAAGCAACGGTCTTCGGAACCGTTGATGGAGGTTCGATTCCTCCCGGAGGCACTGGCCGAGCAGGCGGGTCGGACGAAGGGGTCGGGGGTTCGAATCTCTCCAGGCGCGCATTGTCACAATGCCATAGGTTAAGCTACAATACCAACTATGGCGGAAAACAAAAACTCCATAAAGTCCTCTTTATTTTCTATCCTTAAATTCACAATTGGCTGGCCGATTTCGCTTATTGCTCTATTTTTTATCGTAAAAATAATTATTGACAATGGAAAAAGTGTACTGTCTAATTTAAATAATATAAATGTACCACTACTCTTTTTCGGAATTTTCTTCTTTATTCTATATTATTTTATCCGTGCGTATGTTTGGAAAATAATTCTAAAACTCCAAGGCTACGATTTACCGTTTAAGCATGTGGCTTATCTTTGGGAACTCTCCGAATTTAAACGATTCGCTCCTGGTAAGATTTGGTCTTTTATGGGAAGAATATCTCTTTTTGGAAATCTAAATATCCCTCAAAAAACTATTTTCAAATCCATCTTTATAGAAATTCAGTTTTTGCTCTTGGCAAATATTATTGTATCTATTCTTGCTTTTCCTTTTATCTTAACAAACATAATAAAATTTTCCTCATACGACTTAGCACTTGGTGTTTCTGTACTATTAATTTTATTGTCAACAATTGTCTTTATTTTTTCTGATTACCGACCTTTTCGGCTTCTACCTTTATATTCCCCAAAAACCAAAATATCAATACTTTCAACATCGTGCCTATACGCAATTTTCTTTGGACTTGGAATGTATTTTAGCGCCATATCAATCGTCTATTTACCCTTAGAACGCTTTATTGCGATTCTTGGATTTTTTGTATTTTCTTATTTAATAAGCTATCTTTCTATAATTTCGCCAATGGGAATAGGAGTAAGGGAAGGGATTATTACTTTTGGTCTTTCAAAAATTATTCCTATTGCAACTGCCGGCATAGTTTCTATCTTTGCAAGACTTGCGCTTGTTTTCTCCGAACTTTGTTTCCTTTGTTTTACTTATCTTTGGAAAACTACAAAAAATAAGTATGTACTTTTTTTAGAGAACTTTGTCTTAGCACGCAAACAACAAGTCGTTTTGGCGCTCCTAATTATCGCCTATATAATTTACTTTACTTCTACTTCTTTTTTACGATACGACAATTTTTATACCGGACGCTTTGATTTAGGCAACATGGATCAAACTGTCTGGAATACAATACATGGAAGGATATTTAAGACAAACAGCGATACCGGAGCAATAATATCTCGCCTTGCAGTTCACGCAGATTTTATACTTATCTTTCTTTCTCCTTTGTATCTTATATGGGAACATGCAAAAATGCTTCTTTTGCTACAAACAGTCATTCTTGGTGTTGGTGCGTTTTTTGTCTTTGCCATTGCAAAACATGTTCTTAAAAATGCTAATCTCTCCCTTACATTAGCTATAGCTTACTTATTTAATCCAAGCGTCAATTTTGTAAATCTATACGACTTCCACGCAGTTTCTATGTCTACAACTTTCTTGCTTGCTGCTTTTTATTTTGTCCAAAAAAATAGATACCCAATAACTCTTGTCTTTTTAATCCTTGCGGGCATCACAAAGGAACAGGTATGGCTTATAGTAGCGCTATTAGGTCTCTACGCCCTCGTAAAGGATACTCCTTGCATAAGGAGTATCCTTGTAAAAAGAGCTTTTGGAATAACGGTTTTTATAGGATCAGTCTTTATATTCTATTATCTTATCTGGCATGCTATACCAAATGTTAGAGGAGGCGAGCATTTTGCTCTTTCTTTTTATTCCGGCTTTGGCGATACACCAACCAGTGTAATAAAAAATATACTTACATCTCCTGATAAGATTTTAAATATAATTCTTGAAAAAGAGAGATTGATATATCTCAAAAACGTCTTTCTTCCAGTTGGATTTCTGCCTATTTTTGCTTTCCCCTTTTTATTTTTTGCATCTTTTGATTTTGCTATAAATTTGCTTAGCAGCAATTCAAATTTTTACCAAATCTACTATCAATATACTTCAACAATCACGCCCTTTATTTTTATTTCTTCGATTTTTGGTATTAATTATATTAAGAGCCGTTTTCCAAATATCCCAACAATTGTCTATGCTTCATACCTAATACTTGCTACTATATACTCCTCGTATTTCTTTGGACCCCTGCCTTTTGCAAAAAATCCAAACATAGCCATGTTTACAAAACCGCAAAAAGACGCCAAAGCTATAGAAAATTTTCTAAACACAATTCCCAAATCATACACTGTTTCCGCAACCAACAATATAGGTTCTCATGTGTCCCAAAGACAAAAAATTGTCACAATTCCAGTACGATTCAACGAAGCGGATTATGTATTGTTTTTGCTAAACGATGCTTCTTCAAAAGCCAACTTTACGCAGCTAGTAGAAAGTTTACGCACAAATGAGAATTATATGATAACGTACAAAATAGGGGACTTTATCGCATTTAAAAAAACCAACTTAAATCCATAGGCATTGCAAACGCATCTTAAACAAACTAATATAAAATCATGATCAGTGTTATTAAATCAGACGGTAGCATACAACCTTTTAGCCAACAAAAGGTTTTAAGCTCCATGATGCGCGCTGGAATCCCCCAAGAAATAGAAACTCTAGTCCTTAAGCACGTTAAATCAAAGCTATATGACAATATTCCAACATCCAAAATTTATCAACACGTTTTAGAATTCCTAGATACCTCATCTCGGCCATATTCTAAAGCCAGATATAGCCTCAAAAGGGCTATTATGGAATTAGGTCCTACTGGCTTTCCATTTGAAGATTTTGTTGCAGAAGTTCTAAAAGCTCTTGGTTACAAAACAGATTTAAGGCAAGTCTTAGATGGCAAATGCATAAAGCACGAAATAGATATAATCGCTCAAAAACAAGAAACAAAGTCTATAATTGAATGTAAGTTCCACAACAGAGTAGGCAACCATACAGATGTACATGTATCTTTATATACCAAAGCAAGATTTGACGACTTAAAAGATGTACATAATTTTAGCGATGTTTGGCTTGTAACAAATACCAAAATAACTACCGATGCTCTTGACTATGCAATGTGTAATAATATGAGAGTTATAAGCTGGAATTACCCACAACGACAAGGTTTAAGAGACCTAATAGAAAAATCGCACCTTCACCCAATCACTGCTTTAACAACTATTTCTCAAAACCAAAAACAGAATCTGCTAAATAATCGTGTCGTTCTTTGTAAAGATATTTCGAAAAACTCAAAGCTTCTAGGGTTATCCGAAGGCAAAAAACGTTCTATTCTTGAAGAAGCAAAATTTGTCTGCAATCTCTAAGACTTATAGGAATAGTCTAAATGGATTTCCTTAAGTTCGTTTGCCAATTTTACTCTCTCATACTTATCAGCCATATAACCGTTAGGAACTGTGGTCAGTTTTTCTGCATAAAGAAGAAAACCGTTTCGAATTGTGTGGTCGCCAAAACGCTCGTTGATTTTATCAATAGCTTTTTGCAAAGAATTCTTTCTTGCAGAATAAAAAAGAGAAAGGGGTATGTTTTGTTTATCTTCTAAACTCGAAACCCAAACACTGATTTGCCGTACGTAACTTTTTTCGTCAAGGAGTATCCTTGTGTAAGGATACTCCTTATTAAGTATCGCAATTCCTAAATTAAAAATTTCTCGACCCGTATCGAAATAGCTTTTATAAGTTTTTCGTCCATTAATATTGTAATTGCCTCTCAAAGATAACCCAACCGTTCTTGCTTTTTTATTAAGTCGCCTTAGTTTTATTCCAACTTCTTCACAAAGCTCAAAGAGATTTTGTAAGATAACGCGCTTGTCGTATTCATTTTTGGGCAAACAGTAGTTTCTTCCGACTGACTTAACTTCTGGCGCAGTTGTGTAGGGAATAACAGGACTTTCATCAATTGCCAAGCCAATGTTTTTTAAAAAATGTCCCTCTATCTTCCCAAATTCAGAAGTCAAAAGCGATAGAGAGGCATCACGAAGCTGCAGTAAGTTATATATGCCAATTTTGTTTAATCGTAGTTTAATTCGTTCGCCGATACCGCATACATCCGTAAGTTTTGCCTTTTGATATACCCTTTGGACATCTTCCTGTCTAATTTCAAACACGCTATCTGGCTTTTTAATGCCCGATGCAAGTTTTGCCAAAAGCTTATTGTAAGATATGCCAATTGAGGCAGTAATGTATTCTCCGATTTCTTCCTTAATTCTTTTTTTAATTGCTTCAACAATCTTCTCTTTGCCTCCAAATAAATGCATCGTTGAGGTGATATCAATAAAAAGCTCGTCTATGGAAAAAAGCTCAACAAACGGGGAGTAATCTTTGCAAATATTAAGAAACTTTTTAGATACTTCGAAATACTTTACAAAATCCGCTGGAACAAGAATAAGAGAAGGGCAAATACGCTTTGCCTCATAAGTACGGCTTCCTGTCTTAATACCCAAAATCTTTGCTTCGCGGCTTGACGCAATAATACAAGTCCTTCCATTAGTGGCAGTAACACCGATAGGTTTTCCGTAAAGCATAGGGTTATATTGCTGCTCTACACTTGCGAAAAACGAATCAAAGTCTATATGAAGAATCACCCTATCCATAGTAATATCATAAATTTACTAGAAAAAAATACAAAAAACAATAGAACAAAATAAGACTATATGCGTCATTATTTTAAGGAGTATCCTTATATAAGGATACTCCTTGACAAAAAAAGAAAAAAATGCAAAAGTAAAAGTGTAATGTAATATCAATAATTAATATATGCCTGCCAAAAATACGATTAAACAGTACATAGAAAACGCTTGCTACCATATTTATAATCGAGGCGTTGATAAGAGAGAAATTTTTCTTAATGGCCAAGATTGTCGTGTTTTTCTCTACTACCTCAAATTCTACTTATCTTCTCCCGAAACTCTAACGGACGATACATTTTTAACCCCCAAAATGCTTTATAAAATACAAAATCTTAACTTGAGTAAAGAAGTTGATCTTCTTTCTTTTGCTCTTATGCCAAACCACTTTCACATACAAGTAAGACAATATACAAAATACGGCATAGAAAAGCTAACAAGAAGAATCTTAACTGCTTATGCTCAATACTTTAATAGACAATACAAACGAATAGGAACATTGTTTGAAAGCACTTATAAAGGAGTCCTTCTACAAACGGAGGAACAATTTCTTTACCTTTCATCTTATATCCATCGAAATCCAATGAGGCTTAGGAGTCCAAAGTTTGATTTTATTCAGTTCTCAAGCTATTTATATTATCTTGGAAACAAGCAAGCTGATTGGGTTAAGCCTAAGGAGATATTATCTTATTTTAGGAGTTCAAGAAATATTAACAAATCAGATATATTATCCTATCAAAGCTTTGTCGAAAGCTTCAAAGAAAATCCCCGAGAAATTCTGAAAACTCTCACGTTGGAGAACGAAGAAGAATATTAACACGATAAGGATACTCCTTATGCAAGGAGTATCCTTAACTATGAATCAGAATATAAGAAACGTTGCGGTTATTGCTCATGTGGATCATGGCAAGACAACACTTGTTGATTTTATGCTCAAACAATCTCATGCCTTTAGAGATAACGAAGCCGAGATGCAACAAACAACAATTTTGGACTCAAACCCCTTAGAAAGAGAACGGGGAATTACTATTCTTGCCAAAAACACAGCGATTAACTATAAAAATTATAGGATAAACATCATCGATACTCCAGGACATGCAGATTTCTCTGGAGAAGTAGAGCGAACTCTCAATATGGCAGATGGCGCACTTCTTATCATAGATGCGAAAGAAGGTCCAATGCCCCAAACAAAATTCGTTCTAAAAAAAGCTTTTGAACTAGGCTTAAAGATAATAGTAATCATAAACAAAATAGATAAAAAATTGGCCGATATAAAATCATGCTTCGAGAAAACAAATAATCTTTTTCTTGAACTTGCAACAAATACAGAACAATTAGAATTCCCGGTTCTTTACGCAATAGGAAAAGAAGGAAAGGCTTCCAAAAAATTGGAAGACGTAGGAAAAAGCAAAAGTCTCGAGTCCGTAATGCAAGCTATTATAACTACAATTCCCTCGCCAAAAGTTGAAGAAGGTTCATTTAAAATGGTTGTTTCCGCGCTTGACTACGACACTCATAAAGGAAAACACGCTATAGGAAGAATCCAAAGAGGACGATTAGAAAAAGGTCAAAAAGTAATTCTAGTTAAATCTCAAGACCAAAAAGCTTCAGCACTAATCGATTCAATTTACATAAATCATGGACTTAAAAAAGTAGAAGTTAATCAAGTTTTTTCAGGTGAAATCGTGGAGCTAATGGGCATTGATAATGTCGCAATTGGAGATACAATAACAGATCCCTCCGATCCCACCCCGCTTCCTAGAATAAAAATCGAAGACCCAACAATCAAAATCGCTTTTCTTGCCAACACCAGTCCTTTCGCAGGACAAGAAGGAAAATTTTCTAATTCTAGACAACTATACGAAAGGTTGCAGAAGGAACTCGAAACCAATGTGAGTTTGAAATTAGAAATTCAAGATGAAAAATTTATAGCATCAGGCAGGGGAGAGCTGCATTTATCGGTACTAATCGAAACGCTAAGACGGGAAGATTACGAATTTCAAGTTGGAAGACCAGAAGTTATTACAAAAATAATAAATGGCGTTGATATGGAACCTGTCGAAGACTTGATTGTTGATGTTCCAGACGAATTTCAGGGAATTGTAAGCCGAGAGCTTGGAGAACGCAAGGGAAAAATGACCAACATGCAAGCAAACGGAAAAGGAACAACAAGGTTCGAATACAAAATTCCATCCAAAAACCTTCTGGGAATTAGAAATATTCTCCTTACAAGTACACGCGGAACTGCGATTGTAAATAGCTTATTTGATAAATACGAACCTGTATCTATGCCAATTAACAATATCAGAAACGGAGTTCTGATCGCTTCCGAAACTGGAACAGCTTTGGCTTTTGGATTGCAAAACGCGCAGAGGAGAGGCAATACATTTATAACACCCGGAACAAAAGTTTATGAAGGCATGATTATAGGACAAAATTCAAGAAAAGAAGATATTGAGATAAATGTTACGAAAGAAAAAAAACAAACAAATGTTAGATCAGAAACATCTGATATTGCAATCGCCTTAACTCCTCCTGTGCAAATGAGTCTTGAACAATGCCTTGATTTCTTGGCAGAGGATGAGCTTCTGGAAGTAACGCCGCAAAATCTCCGGCTTAGAAAAAGATATCTCACCAAGCATGAAAGAGTAAGACAAATGAGACAAAAGGATACTCCTATGTTAAGGAGTATCTTTATTAAAGGAGTATCCTTACCCTTTCAAAAAATGTGAATCTTGCGTTTAGAATGCGACCTCAAAATTTAAGGGAGTTTGTTGGTCAGGAACACCTGGTTGGCGGTGGAAAAATTATTAAAAAGATTGTTGAGGCGGGATCGCTTTTCTCCCTAATCTTCTGGGGGCCTCCAGGAAGCGGGAAAACAACGCTTGCTCGCATAATTGCCAAAGAGGTTAACGCCGAATTTCACGAGTTTTCTGCTGTTTCATCTGGCAAAGAATTGCTTACTAAAATCATTAATAATGCCAACCAAAGCCAAAAACAAAACTTAAAAACAATTCTTTTTATAGACGAAGTTCACAGATGGAATAAAGCTCAACAAGACTCTCTTTTGCCCCATGTGGAAAGCGGTCTTATCACTTTTATCGGCGCAACTACCGAAAACCCGTCCTTTGAAGTAATAAGCCCATTGCTTTCAAGATGCAGGATTTTTGTTTTAAAAAGCCTAACATATGAAAATCTACAAAAAATTATCGATAAAGCATTAAAAGATGAAGAAAGAGGAGTTGGAAAATACGACAAAACAATAATGGATGATGCAAAAGAGTTATTGGTTAGACTCTCTGGTGGAGACGCAAGAATTATGCTCAATGCCCTAGAAATTGCGGTTGTTAATTTTAGAGAGAAAACCATAACAGCCCAAATTATCCAAGAAGTATTTCAAACTAAAAGCGCAGGACTTTACGACAAAAAAGCTGATGAGCACTACAACATAATAAGCGCTTTTATTAAATCTATGAGAGGAAGCGATCCAAATGCTTCTTTGTACTATTTGGCAAGAATGCTTGAAAATGGAGAAGACCCAAAATTTATTGCCAGACGCATGATTATTTTTGCATCCGAGGATATTGGCCTTGCCGACAGGGGAGCACTTATTCAGGCAAACGCTGGGTTTGAAGCAGTTCATAAAATTGGCATGCCAGAGGCTCAATTGACCCTAGCGCACATCTGCATTTACCTTGCAACTGCCAAAAAATCTCGCGCTGTTGCCAATGCTTTACAAAAAGCAAAAGAGGCTGTTTATGAATTTCCCAACGAACCAATACCTTTACATTTAAGAAACGCTCCGACAAAACTTATGAAAGATTTGGGTTATGCCAAAGGATACACTTGGAGCAAAAAATATGTTGGGCCAAACCCTTTAGCTAAAGGATACTATTTTTTGCCCAATAAATTAAGAGGCAGAAAGTTTTTCAACAATTAGCAGTTGTGGTGTAATAATGCTAAATTGAAAGGAGTTTTAATTTAAGATATTGACAACTTAAATCTATGTATGCCATGATTTTATCGATGGACAATCAAGAACAACCACAATATCTTTCTAATGATCAAAATTTTCTCTCTAAAGTAAAAAGTTTTCTGTCAGCCAATAAATACATAATTATTTTTATAACCGTGCTTGCTTTCATTTCGTTTGGGTCAACGACGTATCTTTTAATAGCCGACAAAAAAGAATCAGCTCCTTCTTTGCAACAGACTCCTGCTACGCTAACTGTTCCAACTGTTGCTCCTCTTAAACAAGTCGAAATATCGCCATCAAATACACCTACTCCAACTCCTACAATTGCCTTTTTGGATGAAACAGCCACGTGGAGCGCATTTTTGAGCGCAAAATATGATTATTCTATAAAATACCCAACAGATTGGGCTGCTACCATTTCTGCCCAACAAGACCCAAAAATATTAGAATATGTTGTCTTTAATCCAAAAAGCGCAACGCAAGCAGGAACCTTGTCTATAACTCTTTCTTATGGAACAAGAACTTATAAAGAGGCTCTTGCACTTGATTCGCAAAAAGGAGAAATAATCTTTGTAGCCTCGGTAAGTGCCACAAGAAAAAATCTTCAAGACTCGCAACGCAATAAATCTACCAGCATAATCATTCCCGTAGATACTAATACCATTGTCATCAACGCCAAAGAGGCATACACAAAGATATTGGACTTGATGCTTACTGCGCTTAAACTCTAACTTTGGTGATCGAGCTTAGCTTGCTGGGTGGCTGACGGGTAACGCTCCCGCTTCCTCCTGTACCACAGACAGGCGTTCTACTTTTGAACTACAACCACCATCATAAAAAATTTCCAATTTCCAATTTCCAATTTCCAATTTCCAATTTCCAATTTCCAATTTCCAAACTAAGTATAGCACAGCAACAATGGGTGTTCAATTAGGTACGACTAAACTATGGTAGCCTTAAAAAGCCTACTAAAGTAAAAATTTATGATATTTAACTACTGCCCGCGACCGCGTGTGATAGTTAAATGTCTATCGCCAAAATTTTATACCTACAAAACAACACATAGATGAAATTTGATATAATTCTTCCTGATTCAACTATCGAGTTGTACAAAATTTGGATTTAAGCTTTTATGGCATGGATTGCAGTTAATCCTCCATTTGTTAAATTTAAAAAAGAAGTATTTACAAAAGCTGCCAAAGTCGCAAGTTTCATTTATCAAATTGGTGGGTATGAAGATTTAATTCTTCAATCAGATCCAAAGTTTTATGAAAATGCAAAATTTGAAAAGGTGGCATAAATCATCTATCGTCTTAATTATGCCATGGCTTAATTGGCACGACAGCTCACGCACAAATAAGGGTATAAACAGCCAATCTTCATAGCTACCACGCTACACCGTGCGATAGTTATGTATTAACACCTTTAACCACTTAGTTACTTACGCAGGATAATGTTTATTATGATTGTAAGAATAATGCTTATAATTATTGATGTGGCAAGAGGGAAGTAGAATGTAAAGCCGTCTTTTTTGATTAAAATATCTCCTGGCAGTTTGCCGATAAGTGGAATTTTGGGTGAGAGTACCAAGAGCAATCCTGCGCCAAGTAAAACTAATCCAAAAATTATAATTATCTTCCCAAGTTCTGTCATACGGATTTATTATCGGTATTCCGAATTAAGTTCGGGATTCTGAAACCACGTCAGACGCCACGTTAAACGTGGCTGTCGCGTTTGACTGCGACGTGGTGAAACAAGTTCAGAATGACAAATATGCCCCCAATCATACTAATTTGTCCTCTGGTCTAAACAGTTTTGCAAATACAACTCCTGTTAAGAATCCTCCAACATGCGCCCAAAAGGCAACCCCGCCTGTTCCATCGGAAAAAGGAAGTGAAACTGCTCCAGAAAGAACTTGAAGGACAAACCAGTAGCCCAACATAAAGGATGCTGGTAATGTCACAAATGTAAAAAATCCCAAAAAGGGCACAAGAGTTTTTATTTTAGAATGTGGAGACAAAATGAAATACGCCCCCAAAACTCCTGCCACAGCTCCTGATGCACCCAGCATAGGAATATTAGATGAGGGCATTATTATATACTGAAAAATGCTCCCTATAATTCCAGAGAATAAATAAAGAATAGGAAACAAAAGAATTCCAAAACGGCTTTCGACATTATCTCCAAAAACCCACAAAAACCACATGTTAGAAACTATGTGCAAAAATCCTCCATGCAGAAAAATCGAGGTAACAAAAGGTGCAAGGGTAGAAAAATTACTAAAATCAATAAAAGAGGGGATCAAAGCGTATTTATAAATAAGCGCATTTTGATCCAAAGAAGTAATTTGCTGAATAAACACAAAAATGGTTGCAGCAATAATAGCTATATTTATTATTGGAAACTTTCTTTTGCCTATGTGGGTATCGGAAATTGGAAACATAAGCTTTAATTCTATTATAGCCAAAGACAAATCGAGTCTCAAGAGAATACTCTAAAGAAAGTATTGTAAAATACAGAAAGAATCTGATAAAATATGTAATGTGCGCCCATAGCTCAACGGATAGAGCAACTCTCTTCTAAGGAGTAGGTTGTGGGTTCGATTCCCTCTGGGCGCGCTAAAGCAGGGCAAGAAAGTGATCTCTCAACACAAGATACAATAAGTGATGAACAATGTAATTTTTAATTATCTTTTTAAAAACCAGTTTCTAGGTGCGCTTTTTGTGGTTGCAATACTATATGTAGCAATTGCATTAAAAGAAATACTGGCAATTATCTTTATCTCTTTTATAATCATGGCAACACTGGCCCCAAGCATTGATTTCTTAAGACAAAACCGGATGCCCAACATTTTGGCAGTTTTAATTCCTTATCTAACGTTTATATCCGTAATAGTCTTAATAGTAGTGCCGCTAGTGCCATTT
>CAZPZA010000013.1:3223-13122 GCA_964590985.1 uncultured Gammaproteobacteria bacterium | reverse complement strand
TCTTTCATTTTTTCGGCAAATTTTTGTTCATCAAAAACGTAGCCTAAATTTTTGATTTGAGTAGGAGATAAGCCATGTGATGCGTACAAAAAAAATGCATCATCTGCAGAAATTTCAACTTGACCTTTTAGCTCATCGCCCACTATTTGATATCTTTTAAATATATATTCTTTTGCTCTTTTGAGAGTTGCTTCATATAAAGTTTTTTCTTCTAAAAGAGTATTTTTGATTTTTTCAAAGCTTGTTAGTAAATCAGGATCTGTTTCGTTATAACTCTTTGCAATTGATTCGATAACAGGTGAGAGGTCGGATCCCCCTATGTTGTAAAAATTATCAAGACCTCTTCTTATTAGTCTGCGTAAGATATATCCTTGTTCTTTGTTAGATGGGACAATTCCTGCATTGACTATCAATACAGATGCAATGAGATGGTCAATGACAATTCTAATATTCTTTGAATGCTCTTTATATTTTTTCTCGGTTGATAATTCGATAGTACGAACTATTGGTTTTAGCAAGCTTGTTTCGAACATGTCTTGTTTGTCTTCTGTTGCAGCAACAAGCCTTTCAAGTCCTGCGCCAAAATCTACATTCCTTTGAGGAAGTTCTTTAAATTTCCCATTAGCCATTTTTTGGTACTGCATAAATACGCTATTTCCAATTTCTAGATATCTACCGCATGGACAATTAATATGGCAGTGTTCACCGTATTTTTCGTCGTGAGATGTTCCAAAATCATAAAATACTTCACTGTCTGGTCCTCCTGGCTCACCCGCTGGCATATTTGCTGGTACACCAGATCTAGACCACCAATTCTTGTCAGCACCATAAAAGAAAATCCTGTTTTTAGGATCAATGCCAGCTTTTTCAAATATATCTTTCCAAATCTTCTCAGACTCTGTATCTGTAGGGATTGTTTCGTAGCCTTTAAAGACGCTTATATATAATCTTTCGGGATCAATATTTAGCTCTTTGGTTAGAAATTGAAAAAACCATCCTAGTTGTAATTCTTTAAAGTATGCTCCCAGGCTCCAGTTTCCAAGCATTCTAAAAAAAGTGATATGTCTGTTATCTCCAACTTCTTCAATATCTTGTGCTCGGAAACAGTTTTGCACATTGACCAATCTTTTCCCTTGTGGATGTGGTTCTCCTAAAAGATATGGCACCAGTGGTTGCATGCCAGAGCTGGTAAAAAGAGTGGTTGGGTCATTCTCCGGCACTAAAGAAGCATTGGGAATTCTTTTGTGCCCCCGTTTTTCAAAGAAAGAAATATATTTTTGAATAATATCTAATTCTATCATTTCAATAAAATTATATCATACAAGCGCACCATTAATGCATGTGGCAGAATAATATTGCTAAAAGTTAATCTATTCCATTCAACTGGACACCAAAGGACAATGTGGATAATTTTTAGATTGTCCTTTTTAGCCTCACTTTTAGCGATGCGGTCGCTTAAGTTTTTGTAGGTTAAATCAAAACTAATTCATCCAAAGTACACTACTATGTAGTGATAGACTTTGGACGGGAAATTGATAATATTGAAACCTAATCTCAGTATGCTAGAATAGTTGTGTGATTATTACACTAAAGGTATAGATGAATATATTAGAATTGAAAACGACTAAAAAGGACGAAGTTATTGATATTACTGATTTGGTTAATGATATCATCGCGAAAAGTGAGAAAAATAGTGGAGCTTGCATTTTAAATCTTGTTCACACAACATGTGCATTAACAACAGCGGATCTGGATCCTGAAACAGATGAAGATTTGCTTGAAGCATTAAGAAAAATGCTGCCAAAAATTTCTTACCGTCATCCGCATGACCCAAGTCATGCTCCCGATCATATCCTTTCTTCTATTATTGGTACATCAATTTCTTTAATTTTTGAAAATAAAAGTTTAGTCTTGGGCACTTGGCAGAGAATAGTTTTGATTGAACTCAACGGTCCAAAACTTCGAAGAATTGCTTGTTCTATAATTGATACTTGAGATAAGTTGGTTTTAGAAAAATGCGCAAAACTCTAATACTTGGTAGCATTGAACTTTTTGTTAATTTTTGAAATATAGTCTTTGAGAGGACAGTCTGTGTGTTTGCAGGAAGCTTTGCAATATCTGCGGCCATAAGCGATCATGCGGTTGGTAAAGTCAAACCATTGCTTTTTTGGCAATATTTTCATTAAATCCTGTTCGATCTTGTTTGGATCTTTATTTTTCGTTAACCCAAACAAGCAAGACAAACGAGATACATGAGTGTCAACTGCGATTCCGACAACTTTGCCATATAATCTTCCCAAAATAACATTTGCTGTTTTTCTGCCAACTCCAGGAAGGAGGACTAGCTCCTTCATGGTTTTTGGAATCTTGCCCTTATATTTATCGCTAATAATTCTTGCAGTTGCTTTTATAAACTTAGACTTTTGTCTAAATAGTCCAAGTTTGTTCAAGTCCTTTTCCAATTCTTTTAAATCTGCATTTTTATAGTCCTCAATACTTTTATATTTACTAAAGACCTTTTCTGTTGTTTCATTTACCTTTTTGTCTGTATTTCTTGCAGAGAGAATCACTGCAACCACTAGTTGCCATGGAGTTTTATAATTAAGGCTGGTTTGAATTTTGGGAAATAACTTTTTTAATTCTTTTACAATTGCTTCCGCTTTTTCTCTTTTGTTTTGCATAGAATTATAATTATAGCAGTTATAATCAGTGATTACTACAGGATATTGACAGGAGGTGGTGTATATGTTATAAGAACATTACTCTAAAGAACATAAAAGGGTGATGTACCTGGTGTATTTTTTTTGTTATTAAATGGCGGAATTAGACAAAAGCAATATTAAGAAAGACAATGCTCGACAAAACTTGGGAAAAGAATACCCAATGCTTCCAAAGCTTGATTTGCTTAATGTTCAAAAAAGTTCTTATAAATGGTTTTTAGAAAAAGGCATTGGAGAGGTTTTACAGGAAGTTTCTCCAATAGACGACTTTACAGGAAAAAACTGGAGGTTGGAATTTAGGGATTACCATCTGGGAAAGCCTACAAATTCACCAGAGACAGCCTTGACTAAAGGACTCACTTACGACTCTCCTCTTTATGCGAGAGCTACTCTTACCAACAAAAAAACTAATGCCTCTATAGATCAAGAAGTTTTTCTTGGCGATATTCCGCAGATGACAACGCATGGCACTTTTATTATAAACGGAGTAGAGCGAGCAGTGGTTAATCAATTGGTTAGGGCACCTGGAGTATTTTTTACCGCGACGCAAGACAATGTTACTGGCAAAACACTTTATACAGCCGAAATAAGACCGGTGCATGGTTCGTGGCTTGAGTTTTCAACAACAAGACACGAATTGATAACGATTAAAATAGACAGGAAAAGAAAGTTTTGGACTACCACTTTCTTAAAAGCAATTGGCGTATCTGCAAATGACACCATAAGAGAAAAATTTAAAGAGATTGAGGCTGGTGGAGAAACCTCTTTTATAGAAAATACCTTGCAAAAAGATGAAACAGGAAGTTTAAGAGAGGCTGTTAATGAGATATTTAAGAAAATGCACCCTGGAGAACCAATCGTCTTTGAAAAAATAAAAGAGAATTTCGACGAGATGTTTTTCAATCTTAGACGATACGACTTAGGAGTAGTAGGAAGATACAAAATAAATAAAAAGTTGAAAGACATTCCGGGCTTTGTTAAATCTGATGTTCGCACTCTTACTGTAGAAGATATAGTGGGAACAATAAGTTATCTAATTCTTCTTGCTCAAGGCAAAGAAGAGGTGGATGATATAGATAGCCTTGCCAACAGGAGAATAAGACGCGTTGGGGAACTTGTTGCTTTAACAGCTTTTAGGATTGGGCTTTTAAGACTCGAAAGGAGTGTCAAAGAAAGAATGAGCCTTCTACAGGCAGATGTTCCCCTCTCCATAACAGGCCTTATAAACGCTCGTCCAATTATGGCTTCCATCAATGAGTTTTTTAGGACATCCCAACTTTCTACTATTTTGGATCAGACCAATCCCCTATCTGAAATAGACAATTTAAATCGTCTAACCGTTATGGGAACAGGTGGAGTTTCTAGAGAGCGCGCAGCTTTTTCAATACGAGATATCAATAGCTCACAATACGGAAAAATTTGCCCCATAAGAAGCCCAGAGGGACCAAATATTGGTTTGGTAACTTATATGACTTTGTACTCCAGAGTCAACGATTATGGATTTTTAGAAGCCCCATACAGAAGAGTAATAAAGTATAAGCGTGGCAGTCAAACAAAAGTAAAAGCAACAGATGAAATAGTGTATTTAGATGCAGATGATGAAAGGGAACATTACATAACCTACGCAGGAGTATTAGTGGATGGAGAAATTCTTCAAGAAAGGGTTCCTGTTAGATATAAAGGCTCATTTATGGAGGTAGAAAAAGAAAAAGTTGAGTTTACCGATATTGTACCACGACAAGTTGTTGGCACAGCTGCTTCTCTTATACCTTTTATAAACCACGATGAGGCTAATAGAGCTCTTATGGGAACCCATATGCAATGTCAAGCTGTTCCTTTAGTTTCTCCCAAAAGCCCACTGGTTGGAACCAATATGGAATCTACAGTCGCTCAAGTTATGGATCGAGTTACAAAAGCTCCTTTTGACGGAACAGTAACTTATGTAGATGCTCATAAGATGATACTGATTGGAAAAAACAAAAACGAGGAAGCTGTCTTTCGCATAGACTCATTCCAAAGAACGTCTCAAGCAACTTGTTTTACTCAAAAAGCTCTTGTTTATTCAGGACAAAAAGTTAAAAAGGGCGATATTATGATTGATGGTCCAGCCTCGGAGAATGGAGAATTAGCGCTTGGACAAAATCTTCTTATCGCTTATTGTTCGCTTTATGGTTTGGGTTACGAAGACGCGATTGTTATATCCGACAGGTTGGTCAAAGAAGATATTTTGTCCTCAATCAACATAGAAAAACACGAGGTATCTGTAGTTGAAACAAAGCTAGGCCCTGAAGAAACAACACGAGATATCCCAAATGTATCGGAGGAAGATTTGGCAAATTTAGATGAAGATGGAATAGTAGTTGTAGGAAGCCAAGTAGAACCAGGAGACATAATAGTAGGAAAAATAGCGCCAAAAGGAGAAACAGAATTAACAGCAGAGGAAAGGCTGCTTCGAGCAATTTTTGGTGAACAGGCACGCGAAGTTCGTGACACATCTCTTCGAATGCCTCACGGCGAACGCGGCACAGTTATAAATGTTCAGATTTTGGAAAGAGAAAAGGGAGAAGACCTAGAGCCTGGAACAACAAAAAAAATTATTGTCGAGGTTGCGCAGTTTAGGCATGTAGTGGTTGGAGACAAACTTGCTGGAAGACATGGCAACAAAGGCGTAATTTCTAAAATACTGCCCGAAGCGGACATGCCCCACCTCTTGGATGGAACATCAATAGATATAGTTATATCCCCAATTAGCGTTTTAGCAAGAATGAATTTGGGTCAGCTTTTGGAAGCACACCTCGGTTTTGCATATTCACGTCTTGGGATAAAAGTAGGAATACCGGCATTTGAAGAGGTTGGGGAGGCAAAAATAGTCGAACTTTTAAAATCTACAAAATTAGATATTAGCGGCAAATCTGCTCTTTTTGACGGAAGGACAGGAGAAGTCTACGAGAGTCCAGTTGTTGTGGGAGTCGAGTATATTATGAAGCTTATACACATGGTTGAGGACAAAACTCATGCTCGATCCACAGGTCCTTATTCCTTAGTTACACAGCAACCATTAGGCGGAAAGGCACAAATGGGTGGGCAGCGCCTTGGAGAAATGGAAGTATGGGCTTTAGATGCTCATAGGGCAAGGTATACCCTTCAGGAAATGTTAACTATAAAATCTGACGACGTTGTAGGGAGAGCAAAAGCGTTTGAGGCAATAGTAAAGGGCGCCGACATTCCAACACCAAGAGTTCCAGAGTCCTTTAAGGTGTTGATGAAAGAGTTGGCTGCACTTTCTTTAAAAATTACTCCAATTGGCGCTCTAGTTGTTCCGGAGCAGACAACAAACATACCGGAAATAAGAACGGTTGAAGAAGAGGAAAAAGAAGAAAATATAGAAAAAGAAGCACAAGAACTTGCAAGGGAGGTATCGACCCAAGAAGAACCATCGCTTAAGTCGCAATAAGAATAAAGACATATGGCCAACTTTGATACAAAGAAGATGAAAGACATAACAATATTAGACTTTAAATCTTTGAAAATTTCTTTGGCTAACAAAGAAGATATTTTGTCTTGGTCATACGGAGAGACTACAAAGCCAGAAACTATTAACTATAGAACTCTTCGTCCGGAAAAGGATGGGCTGTTTGATGAGCGAATCTTTGGCCCAACAAAAGATTGGGAATGTTATTGCGGGAAGTACAAAAGAGTAAGATACAAAGGGATAGTTTGTGATAAATGCGGAGTAGAAGTTACTCTATCTCGTGTTAGACGTGAAAGGATGGGGCACATAGTGCTAGCGACTCCAGTAGCCCATGTTTGGTTTTTTAAAGGTACAGCTTCTCCTTTATCTTTAATTCTTGATTTGCCCCAAAAAAATCTAGAATCAGTCATATATTATGCATCCTATTTGATAATAGAAGTAGATGAGGATAAAAAAAATAGAGCTCTAAAGCAGCTCGCCGAAACTATAGAGAAAAAAAAGAAGCAGCAGAGGGGAGATCAATTGGCAGAGGAAAAGAGAATAAAAGAGGAAATGAGAATTAAGAAAAAAGAAACAGTGGTAGGCAAGCTTGGATCAGAACAAAAAGAACTTATCGAACAAGAACTAGATCTTCAAGAGCGACAAAAAATAGTGGCACTTGGTCAACGCTATGAAACAGAAGACAAAAAGCAAGATGAAATTTTCAACGCACTTTATAACCTGCTTAAGGCGATAAAAGTTGGATCCGTTTTTTCCGAAGATGAATATTTTAAGATATTGGAATACGATATACAGACTTTTTTTGCGTTAAAAACAGGAACAGAGGGAATATTACGTCTTCTTGAGAAAATAGATCTTGCTGCTTTAATCATTAAGTTAAGGAAAGAAGCAGAGAAAACTAAGGGACAAAAATACCTAAGACTTATCAAGAGATTAAGGCTTATTGAAGCAATGAGAAAAGCAGACATTAAACCAAGCTATATGATACTTTCGGTATTGCCTGTAATTCCACCCGATCTTAGACCAATGGTTCAACTGTCGGGTGGACGTTTTGCTACTTCGGATTTAAACGACTTGTATAGGAGAGTCATAAACAGAAACAATAGATTGAAGCACTTGATCTCTTTGGGTGCTCCAGAAATAATTCTTAGAAACGAAAAAAGAATGCTTCAAGAAGCAGTAGATTCTTTAATAGATACATCTCAAAGGAGTAGTCAAATTACGTCTTCTCCTTTAAGATCTCTTTCTGACATGCTAAGGGGTAAGCAGGGGCGATTTAGGCAAAACCTTCTTGGCAAAAGAGTGGACTACTCTGGAAGATCTGTTATAGTGGTAGGACCTCAACTTAATCTTTCTCAATGTGGATTACCCAAAGAAATGGCTCTTGAGATGTTTAAGCCCTTCGTGTTGCGAGAGATTATTGTAAGAGGTTACGCTCCTAATATAAAATCCGCCAAAAGATTTATAGACAAAAGACCACCCGAAGTTTTTGACATTTTGGAAGAAATCACCAAAAATCATCCGGTGCTTCTAAACCGCGCTCCAACTCTTCACAAGCTTGGCATTCAAGCGTTTTACCCGATCCTTATAGAAGGATCGGCTATTGCTCTTCATCCGTGCGTTTGCGCAGGTTACAATGCAGATTTTGATGGAGACCAAATGGCTGTTCATATACCTCTTTCAAGCCGCGCTCAAGAAGAAGCAATAAATCTTATAATGCCAAAACACAATTTACTAAAACCAGCAGACGGGAACCCCATTACTCTTCCCAACAAAGAAATGGCTGTTGGAATATATTACCTAACATCCGAAGACGAGTCATTGAAGCGTAAAGATACACCAATATTTAAAGATACTAATGAGGCAATTTTGGCACAAGCTCTTAAGAAGATACAATTAAGAGAGCCTATACTCGTTAGAATAGAAAATAAAGTTATAGAGACAACTGTTGGAAGGATTATGTTTAATGAGCAACTGCCGAAGCAGTTTGGATTTGTAAATGATTCTATTAACGCAACAGCCATAAAGAAAATAATAACACTGGCTATTGCTACTTTTACATCAGACGAGGTGGGGGTTTTAATAGATGCAATTAAGTCTCTTGGCTTCTATGGGGCGACAATTTCCGGAACATCTATTTCTGTTTTTGATAACGAGATGATTAAAGAAAGAAAAAATCTTATTCAAGATTCAGAGAAAAAGATAACGGGAATTGAGGCAGATTATCAAAAGGGGCTTATTACTATAGAGGAGAAAAAAAGGTTGACAAACGAAGTTTGGCTTGAAACTACAAATAGAATTTCCGATCTTACTTGGGACAATCTAAAAAGCACAAATGTTATTAAAATGATTATTGATTCCGAAGGGGCAAGAGCAGGAAAAGAACAGCTTAAGCAGCTTGCTGCAATGAGAGGCCTTATTCTTGATCCTCTGGGAGAAATTGTTGAGTTGCCGATTAAATCCAATTTTAGAGAAGGTCTGTCTATTTTTGAATATGTGGCATCTGCTCGAGGGTCTAGAAAGGGTCTTACTGATTCTGCACTTAAAACCGCAAACGCAGGATATTTAACCCGAAGACTAGTTGATTGCTCTCATGATGCAATTATAAAAGAGGTGGACTGCCAAACAACAGAAGGAATTATAATCAAAAGAAATGAGCCTGGAAGAATAGTATCCTTTAGGGAGAGAATATTGGGACGAGTAGCAGCATCTGATATATACTCAAAAAAGGGAAAAAATGCAATTGTTAAGAAAAACGAAGAAATAACCGAAACCTTGGCAACACAAATAGAAAATCAAAACGTAGAAGAAGTAACTGTACGCTCCTCTATTGCTTGTAAACTTCAATATGGGATTTGCGTTAGATGTTATGGATGGGATTTTTCTACAAGAAAACTTGTAGAAGTAGGAATACCAGTTGGAGTAATTGCGGCGCAGTCGATTGGCGAGCCAGGCACACAGTTGACAATGAGAGTTAGACACTTTGGCGGGGTAGTTATGGCAGATGTTACACAAGGACTTCCAAGAGTAGAAGAGCTTTTTGAAATGCGAACTCCAAAGTCTTTATCTCCAATTTCGGAAATTTCTGGACAAGTTAAAATAGAGTCTACCAATGAGGGGTTTCTTGTAAAGATAAAAAGTACTAAAGATAAGATGGGTTTAGAGAAAGAGTACTTTATTCCTTTAGCGACAAATCTTACAGTTGTAGATAAGCAGGATATAAAAATTGGCACTCAACTAGCCCACGGTTATCTTGATCCAAAAGAAATTTTAAGAATAAAAGGTTTAACAGATGCGCAAAAATATATTATTAGCGAGGCGCAAAAGGTGTATGAATCGCAAGGAATAACAATTAACGACAAGCATTTTGAAGTAGTGACTAGAAAGATGTCGGACAAAGTGGTTGTAGAAAGCGTTGGCGATACCTCTTTGATCCCTGGTGCTTATGTAACAAAAACTAGATTTGATGAGATCAACGCAGAAGTAGTTTCTCAAGGGGGCGAGCCAGCTACTGGCCGCCAGACGATTCTTGGAATTACTAAATCCGCATTATTCTCTGACTCGTGGCTTTCCGCTGCATCTTTCCAAGAGACAACAAAAGTGCTTACAGGGTCATCTTTAGAAGGGCGTATAGATAGACTCATGGGGCTTAAGGAAAACGTAATTATTGGCCGCCTCATACCCGTTGAAAGAAAAGCAACAGAAGA
>CAZPZA010000013.1:0-3123 GCA_964590985.1 uncultured Gammaproteobacteria bacterium | reverse complement strand
ATCAAATATCAAAAATATTTTTGTATGCCGACCCTATCACAACTTGTTAAAAAAGGAAGAAATAGAAAAACTAAAAAGAGCAGATCTACTGCTTTGAGACGTCTTTTCAATACCAAAGTTAGACAGTATAAGAACTTGCCGTCCCCTCAAAAAAAGGGAGTGGTTACTTTGGTTAAAACCATGACGCCCAAAAAACCAAATTCTGCGCTTCGAAAAGTTGCTCGTGTGAAACTTTCTAACAAGATAGAAGTGACAGCGTACATTCAAGGAGTAGGACACACGCTTTCGGAACACGGCATAGTTTTGGTAAGAGGAGGAAGGGTAAAGGATTTACCAGGAGTTAAATATCATATAGTTCGGGGTAAACTTGATCTTTTGGGGGTTGAGGGAAGAAAAACATCCAGAAGCAAGTATGGAGCTAAAAAGAGTGGCACGGCAGGAACAGCAAGGGTGGCAGTAGAATCTACGGCTCCTGCAGTAGCGCCCTCATAAAAAGTTAAAAGTCAAAATTCAAAATTTTAATAACTTTTTACTTTTGAATTGAAATTTTGATCTTTGAATTTTGAGTTTTGAATTTGAGCGGAGCCAATATGCGTCATAAAAGGGTACAAAAAAGAAAAATAGAAGCGGACAAAAAATACAAAAACGTTTTGGTGACAAAGTTTGTAAACTATCTTATGAGAGATGGGAAGAAAACTGTTGCCCGAAATGTTTTGTACAATGCTTTTGAAATTCTGCGAAGTAAAAATCAAGACATTATTCCAATTTTTGAGAAAGCTATACAAAATGTAGCACCCCGACAAGAGGTAAGACCAAGACGTGTAGGAGGCGCGTCTTATCAAATACCTGTTGAGGTAAGAACAGACAGAAGAATGTCGCTTGCGATTCGTTGGTTAATAATTGCTGCTCACAAAAGATCAAGTAGAGAGTATCGCACTTTTTCGGAAAAGCTAGCAGCAGAATTTATGGACGCTGTTGAAAACAAAGGAGAAGCAATAAGGAAAAGGGACATGATGTACAGGACGGCACAGGCAAATAGAGCTTTTGCGCATTTTCGATGGTAACTATAGAGCTTGACAAGGTTAGAAACATTGGAATTATTGCCCACATTGATGCTGGTAAAACCACCACTACGGAGCGCATTCTTTTCTATACAGGCAAGACCTACAAAATAGGCGATATAGACGAGGGCACAACGGTGATGGATTGGATGGAAGAGGAGAGAAAGCGTGGAATCACAATTGTTGCTGCCGCAACCACAACCTATTGGAAAGGTGTTAGGTTTAATATTATAGATACTCCCGGACATGTAGATTTTACAGCCGAGGTTGAGCGCTCCCTTAGGGTGCTAGATGGTGGGATTACAGTTTTGGATGCAGAAGAAGGAGTGCAGTCCCAGTCCGAGACTGTCTGGAGACAAGCAGATAAATACAAAGTTCCAAGGCTTTGTTTTATAAACAAAATGGACAAAGTTGGAGCAAACTTTTTTGCAACCATCAAATCTATAGAAGAGAAACTTGGAGCAAATCCGGCAATTATGGTTTTGCCAATAGGGGTTGAGTCCACTTTTAAAGGAATTGTAGATCTTGTTGCAAAAAAAGCTTATGTATGGGGAGGGGAGGAGCTTGGAGCAAAATACGAGGTTTCAGACGAAATTCCCAATGGTATGAGGGAAGATGTAGAACAATATAGAAGTCAACTTATAGAAAAAATAGCTGAAACCGATGATGCACTTTTGGAGAAATATTTAGGGGGAAAAGAGTTGTCGGAAGAAGAGCTAAAAGCAGCTCTTAGAAAAGCAGTAATTGCATACAAACTAGTCCCTATTTTTGCCGGATCGTCACTGCGCAATAAAGGCGTTCAGCCACTTTTGGACGCTGTTGTTGATTATCTTCCCTCACCAAAAGATTTAGAAAAGATAAAAGGCATTAATCCCAAAACAAATACAGAGGAAGAAAGGCGCCTTGCACGAGATGAATCTTTTTCAGGGCTTGCTTTTAAGATTCAAAACGATCCCCACGTTGGAAGACTTACTTATTTTAGAGTCTATTCGGGAAAGATAAGTGCTGGATCATATGTCTATAATAGCACCAAAAACAAGCAAGAAAGAATAGGAAGACTTTTGCTAATGCACGCCAACCAAAGAGAAGAAATAAAAGAGGCATCTGCAGGAGAAATAGTGGCAATGGTAGGGCTTAAAGATACAGGGACTGGTGACACATTGTGCGAGCAGGCAAAACCAATAGTTTTGGAAAAAATCTCTTTTCCAGAACCTGTTATTTCTTTGGCAATAGAACCCAAGACCAAATCCGATCAAGAAAAGCTAGGCTATGCCTTAAAAAGACTCATGGAGGAAGACCCAACTTTTTATGTCAAAACCAATCACGAAACAGGCCAAACAATTATTTCTGGTGTTGGAGAACTCCAACTTGAGGTAAAGGTGCATGTTCTAAAAAGCGATTTTGGAGTTTCGGCAAATGTTGGAGCACCACAAGTTGCCTACAAAGAGACTGTCAAAAAGATTGCTGAAGGAGAAGGAAAGTATATTAGGCAATCTGGTGGACGCGGACAATATGGGCATTGTTTTTTAAGAGTAGAACCAAAGCCTCGGGGTGAGGGAAACGAATTTGTAGATGCTATAAAAGGAGGAGCGATTCCTGCGGAATTTATAACCTCTATTGAAAAGGGCGTTAAAGAAGCAATGGAAAATGGGATACTTCTTGGTTTTCCTATGGTGGATGTAAAAACAACAGTTTACGATGGAAGTTATCACGAGGTTGATTCATCGGATATTGCTTTCAAAATTGCAGCCAGTCAAGCTTTGCAAGCAGCAGCCAAAAAGGGAGAGCTTACTCTTTTGGAGCCTATTATGAAAGTAGAGGTAACTACTCCTTCAGAATTTTTGGGCGATGTGATTGGCGATTTGTCCGCAAAAAGAGCGCAAATTATGGGGACCGAGGAAAGAAGCAAGGCTACAATAATTTTGGCGCTTGCGCCTTTGGCAGAGCTTTCTGGTTACGCAACAACTCTTCGGAGCATGTCTAAAGGTCGCGCATCCTATTACATGGAGCCCTCCCACTACGAGGAGGTTCCCAAAAATATACAAGAGCAAATGCTTGCCAA
>CAZPZA010000012.1:0-14047 GCA_964590985.1 uncultured Gammaproteobacteria bacterium | reverse complement strand
AAAAAATTTTCGTCTGTCGAATTAACTAAAGCTTGTCTTAAGCAAATTAAAAAGCATAATAAAGATTTAAACGTTTTTATTACCATAACCGAAAAAGTCGCTTTAGAACAAGCAAAAACATCCGACGATTTAGCCTCGCAAGGGGACGCCTGGGAGGCTAGGCCGCTTTTGGGGATTCCGATAGCTTTAAAGGATTTATTTTCTACAAAAGGAATTAAAACAACAGCCGCATCAAATGTTTTGAAAGATTATGTTCCCCAATATGATGCGACTGTTGTTAAGAAATTGAAAGATGCGGGTGCTTTAATTATTGGCAAATTAAATCATGATGCTTGGGGGCATGGCGCATCAGGAGAAAATTCCGATTTTGGGCCAACAAAAAACCCCTGGAACCACAAATATGTTCCTGGAGGCTCAAGCAGTGGATCAGGAGCATCTGTAGCAGCAGATATGTGCCTTATGGCAACAGGAACAGACACCGGTGGATCAAGCCGCCTTCCCGCAGCTTTTTGTAATGTGGTCGGTCTCAAACCAACATATGGAAGAGTGAGTCGTTACGGTATTATATCAATGGCATCTTCCTTAGATTCTATTGGCCACCTAACAAAAACCGTAGAAGATAGCGCATTAATACTTAATATAACAGCAGGGCAGGATGCTTATGATGCAACAACTCCTAATCAAAAAGTTCAAAATTATACAAAAAACTTAAAAAATGGAGTTAAAGATCTTAAAATTGGCAGACCTAAAGAATATTTTACTCAAGGCCTTGATAGTCAAGTGAAAAAGCTCATGGATAACGCATTAAAAAAATATGAAATGTTGGGTGCCGAAATTGTTGAGGTTTCTCTTCCTCACACTGAATATGCAAATCCTTGTTACTACATAATTCAATCCGCAGAAGTATCTTCAAATTTAGGAAGATATGATGGAATTAGGTATGGCTCTCCTAGGCAAAATTTCGGAGAAGAAGCAAAAAGGAGGATAATGCTTGGAACCTATACATTGTCAGCTGGATATTACGATGCTTATTATAAAAAAGCAATGCAAGTAAGGACCTTAATAAAAAAAGATTTCGATCAGGCATTTACGAAAGTAGACGTAATAATTACGCCTGTATCCCCAACTCTTCCATGGAAATTAGGAGAAAAAATAAACGATCCTCTAAAAATGTATTTATCAGATATTTTTACTGTTACGGCAAATCTTGCAGGAATTCCAGGACTATCAGTACCAATTGGTTTTGCAAACGGCCTACCAGTTGGCATGCAAATCTTAGGCATACATTTCTCAGAAGATAACTTATTTCAAATTGGCTACGCGTATGAACAAGAAACAGAATGGCATAAGCAAAAACCAAAGCTAAATAGCTCGTTGCACTTAGGAGGTGGCACGTAGATATGTTTAGATTTGAGAAATTGGAAGTCTGGAAAGAATCAATTTTATATACTAAAAATATTTACAAAATTGCAAAATCTTTTCCAAGGAGCGAACAATTTGCTTTAACTTCGCAATTAAAACGTGCTTCCATCTCTATATCAAGTAATATAGCAGAAGGTTCGGGAAGCTCTAGCTTAAAGGATTTCAGCAATTATTTGGACATTGCGATTAAGTCAACCATTGAAACAGTTTCCCAATTATTTCTAGCTGTAGAACTAAAATATATTAAGGAAGAAGTGTTAAAACCTGTCTACAATGAAGCAGAAATTCTCGTTAAAAGAATTCAAGGATTAAAAAAATACTTAAGGAAATCAAGGAAAACTAATTATGAATAAAATCCACAACCCACAACCCACAACCTACGTGCCAGTCATCGGTCTTGAAGTTCATGTAGAGCTAAAAACAAAATCTAAAATGTTTTGTGGGTGCTCTGCTGATTATTTTGGAAAAGCACCAAATACCCATGTATGCCCTATCTGTTTAGGCCTTCCAGGCGCACTTCCAGTGCCCAATAAAAAAGCAATTGAATGGTGCGTAATGATTGGACTTGCACTCAACTGCGAAATCCCTCTTTTCTCTAAATTTGATAGAAAAAACTATTTTTACCCAGATCTTCCAAAAGGATATCAAATAAGTCAATACGATCAGCCTTTTTGTATAAATGGCAACATACAGCTTTCGAGTGGTAAAAAAATAAAAATCAGAAGGGTTCATATGGAAGAAGACACTGCCAAGTTGGCACACCAATTCAAATCTCAAATCTCTCGCCTCGCTGGAGCTTCGGCGAAGCGGGCAAATCTCAAATCTCAAAACGCAGAAGAAGGTTATTCCCTGATTGATTTTAATAGATCAGGAGTCCCTTTAGTAGAAATTGTTACAGGGCCGGATTTTGAATCAGGAGTGGAAGTTAAAGAATATTTGCAAAAACTACAACAAATCGTGCGGTATCTTGATGTATCAAGCGCGGATATGGAGAAAGGAGAAATGAGGCTGGAACCGAACATTTCTCTAAGAATCAAAAATCAAAAATCAAAAATCAAAAATAAGGAACTACCTTCATATAAAGTCGAAGTGAAAAATATCAACTCGTTCAGATTCGTAGAAAAAGCAATAGATTACGAAATAAAAAGACAGACGGAAGTTTTGGAAAAAGGTGAAACTCCAATTCAGGAAACACGAGGATGGGATGAAGACAAACAAAAAACGGTAACTCAGCGAGCTAAAGAGGAAGCTCAGGATTATCGTTATTTTCCAGAACCAGACATCCCGCCGATACGCTTGTCGGAATCTCAAATCTTAAATCTCAAATCTCAAATGCCGGAACTTCCGGATACCAAGCTAGCAAGATTTATAAAAGAATATGAGCTCAGCAATAACCATTCGGAAGTACTTACCCGAGATAAAAAAATGGCTGATTTTTTCGAAGAAGCTGTAAGGATTGGAGAAAAATACAACCTCTCTGCAAAACAAATTGCGAATCATGTTATCAATAAAAAAATAAACTTAAATATTACTTTAGCGGCAGATGTAATAAGCTGGATAGTTGAGGGATTAAACTTTAGCGTTGTTGAAGATGAGATATTAGGAAAAACAATAAGAATAGTCCTTGAGGAAAACCAAAAAGCTGTTGAAGATTACAAAAGCGGGAAAAGTCAAGTTATTGGATTCTTATTGGGAAAAGTCAAACAGCAATTTCCGAAGGCAGATGTTAGTCAAATAAGAACAGCCCTAGAAAAGCACTTAAAATAACTCTTTATACTTGCTAGATAATACATTATACTTAATGCTTGTATGTTAGATTTTGTGCATCTTCACAATCACAGTGAATACTCTCTTTTGGACGGTCTTTCCAAAATTCCCGAAATGATAAAACGGGTAAAGGAACTTAATATGAAAGCAATTGCTATAACAGACCATGGCAACATGTATGGCACGATTACTTTTTATAAAAAATGTTTAGAGGCAGGAATAAAACCAATTATAGGATGCGAGATTTATATGGCAAGGCGCACAAGGCACGACAAGGAACCTGGCAAAGACAACGATTCAAACCACTTAATTCTTTTGGTAAAGAATAATGTGGGTTACAAAAATCTGATAAAAATAGTTTCTACTTCTCACCTTGAGGGATACTATTATAAACCAAGAGCAGACATAGAGCTTCTTAAAAAATACCACGAAGGTCTTATATGTCTAACCGGCTGCGTAAACGGATATGTATCAGAACCTCTTTTGCAAAATCAAGAAGAAACGGCAATAAAAAGAGCAGAAATACTTTCTAACATATTCGGGGAAGAAAACTTTTACTTAGAGCTTCAAAGACATATCAACGTTAAAGACCAAAACATTCTCAATCAAAAATTAATAGAACTTTCAAAAAAATTAGGTTTGCCTTTGGTTGCAACAAACGATAATCACTATATATATGATACAGACGCAGAGGCCCAAGAAATACTACTTTGTATTCAAACCCAAACTACCATAACAACACCCAACCGTAAACTATCAATGATAGATTCTCCTGATTTTTACATAAAAAGTAAGGAAGAAATGAATAAGCTGTTTATAGAAATACCTCAAGCTATAGAAAATACATCTAAAATTGCGGATGCGTGTAATATTGAGATACCGCTTGGAAAATGGATTATGCCTATTTTTAAAGTACCAGAAAACAAAACAGCCGATGACTATGTAAGACTTAAGACTTATAAGGGATTGAAAAAGAGGTACGAGAAAATTACTGATGAGATTAAAAAAAGAACAGAATATGAACTTTCTGTCATTACGAAAAAAGGCTATGAAACATACATTTTGATAGTAGCTGATTTTGTAGAGTGGGCAAAGAATCACGATATTACTCTTGGTCCTGGACGCGGATCTAATGCCGGCTCTATTGTTTCATATGCTTTGGCAATTTCCGACGTAGATCCATTGTTCTTTAAGCTCCCATTCGAAAGGTTTCTAAATCCTATGAGGCCCTCACCCCCAGATATAGATTTGGATTTTGCAGACAATAGACGAGACGAAGTCATAGAATACGTAGCCCAAAAATACGGGAAAGATAAAGTTGCACAAATTATTACATTTGGAACAATGGAAGCAAGAGGATCCGTAAGAGATGCGGGTCGGGCTCTGGGGATGCCATATGCAGCACCAGACAGAATTGCAAAAATGATTCCACCAGGCTGGCAGGGACACGCCATGACAATAGAAAAAGCACTAGAACAAAGTCCAGAGCTTAAAACTGCCTATGCAATAGAAGAAGACACAAAAAGACTTTTAGATCTTGCCGAAAGGCTAGAAGGTGTTGTAAGACATGCATCGATGCATGCAGCAGGAGTTGTTATTGCAGATAAGCCCCTCACCGAATATACTCCCCTTCAATGGGACACCAATGGCGAAAGAATCGTTACGCAGTACGATATGTATACAGTGGGTGAAGACGGTGTTGGACTACTAAAAATTGATTTTTTAGGTTTGAGAAATTTAACTATTATTCAAGAAGCACTGCGATTTATAAAAGAAAACAAAAATATCGACATTAATCTTTCCCACATAAACTTCGACGACAAAAAAACCTACGAACTTTTATCTTCTGGAGAAACAACAGGAATATTTCAACTCGAGTCTTCGGGAATGAGACGATATATCAAAGAACTAAAGCCTACATCTATTTTTGATCTTCAGGCAATGGTTGCATTATATCGGCCTGGTCCTTTGTCTAATATTCCAGAATTTATAAGAAGAAAAAACGGTCTTTCTAAAACAACATATCCTGATCCAAGACTTAAGGATATCCTTAAGGAATCTTACGGAGTTATCACATTTCAGGACGATGTATTATTGTCCTCTATTAGACTTGCAGGCTATACCTGGCTTGAAGCAGATAAGTTAAGAAAAGCAATAGGCAAAAAAATTCCCTCTGAGATGAGAAAGCAACATGATAAATTTGTTGGAGGTTGTGTCAAAAATGGCATGGAGAGTGAAAATGCAGAAAATATATGGAATCTATTTGAACCATTTGCAGGATATGGATTCAACAAGGCTCATGCAGCAGGATATGCAACTATTGCATTTAGAACTGCCTATCTTAAAGCCCACTACCCTGTAGAATTTATGACAGCGCTTCTTACAGCAGAGTCGAGGGGCACAACAGGACCTTCTAAAAACGAAAAAATAGCGCAAGCGATAGCTGAATGCAAAAGACTAAAAATTACAGTCTTACAACCTGATGTCAATAAGTCTTTTAAAGATTTTACTATCGAGGAAAAGAAAAATATCAGATTCGGACTTTCTGCAATAAAAAATGTTGGAGATGCGGCAATAAACAGTATCCAAAAAGCAAGAACGAGCGGCCCCTTTCAAAATCTAGAAGACTTTTATAGTAGGGTAGATTCAGCTGCAGCTAATAAAAAAACAGTAGAGAGCCTTATAAAAGCAGGCGCTATGGATTGTTTTGGCAACAGAGCAAGTCTTCTTGTTTCTTATCCTGAAATCGGAGAATTGGTAAATAAAAAAAGAAAACAAAAGCAAGAAGGTCAAGTCAGTTTATTTGCGGATGATATAAATATGGAAACAACAGGAAAGACGATACCAGGAACTATAGATGATTTTTCTTCTTCCGAAAAACTTGCTTTTGAAAAAGAATTTTTGGGACTTTACCTTACATCGCATCCGCGACTCAATGCTTTAATCTCTTTAAAAACTGTTATTTCCCATGAAATACAAGTATTAAACGAAGAAAAAGAAGGAACAAAAGTAAAGGTTGGTGGAATAATAGAGATAGTTAAAAGAATATTTACAAAAAAGAATAATAATGAAATGGCTTTTGTTGTTATTGGAGACGAAAAGGGATTATCTATAGAATGCGTTGTTTTTCCAAGAGTATTCAAACAACACAAAACATTGCTTATAAAAGATTCTGTAGTAATTATAGAAGGCCGTATTGACACAAAAAATGACAAACCAACAATTATAGCTGAAAAAATTTCAGCTACTGAATAATCTTCTTGACTTAGTCTGTAATTAAATATACAATTAAGTTGTAAGAAGATTAGTTTTATGGCTTCTTTTGCGTCGGAAACTATCTTAACGGTTGGAGTAATTAAAATAACAAATACTGTTTTAAACACACTTTTGGTAGATGCAGCTCTTATAGGAACTGCTGTCTATTTTTCTAAAAGACTAAAAAAAATTCCAGCTCTTTTTCAAAATGCAATAGAATCACTTATCGAAGTTTTCTATAGTCTTATAGAATCTGTTGCTAAGGATCGCGTAAAGAAAATATTTCCGTTTGTCATGACGTTTTTTCTTTTTATCCTTATTGCAAATTTAAGCGGACTATTACCAGGGGTTGGTTCTATAGGTTTTTTTGAACATAATGGCGAACACGAAAAACAACTAATTCCCTTTCTTCGCCCAACAACATCGGACCTTAATAGCACTCTAGCCCTTGCCCTTGTTTCCGCTTTCGCCACACACATAATTGCAATAAACGCAATTGGAATAAAGCGCTATTTAGGACGTTACCTCTCGTTAAACCCGATGCATCTTTTTATAGGAATTTTGGAAATAATATCGGAAATTACTAAAGTGGTATCTTTGTCTTTTCGTCTTTTTGGGAACATTTTTGCAGGAGAGGTGGTGTTAATGACAGTCTCATCTATTTTTGCTGTTTTATTGCCAGTTCCTTTTCTGATGCTTGAAGTAATTGTTGGATTGGTACAGGCACTGGTTTTTGCCATGCTAACAATGGCATTTATGGCTATTCTTTCGACTCCACACCATCAAGAAGCAAAAAGTGGAGAGGAGGTGGATTAAATGACTTTTACAGTTACAGGTGGCTTAATTATAGCGATTGGTGGCATGTTTCCGGCACTGGCTATTGGACTTATTGGAGGCAAAGCAATGGAAGCGCTAGGAAGAAACCCAGAAGCATCTGGTAGAATTTTACCTGCAATGCTTTTGGCAATGGCTTTTGCGGAAGCTATAGCAATTTATTCCTTAATCTTAGCTTTTACAGGTTAACAAAACTAAATTCTAAATTCTAAATCACAAATTCCAAATAAATTCAAATAGCTAAAATTAAAAAAAGTTTTGAACTTTTGGATTTTGAAAATTAAAATTTATTTGTGATTTGAAATTTTGATATTGAGATTTATAAATTAGCGTATTATGGAGATTCTTAAAAATTTTGGTATTGACCCTTTGCTTTTAGGGGCACAAATTATTAACTTTTTGGTGGTCCTTTTTCTCCTAAAAAAGTTTTTATATAAACCGGTATTTCGGCTTTTGCAGAAAAGACAAGAGGAAATAAAGGAAGGAATTAGAAAGTCAGAAGAAGCGGAAAAAAGACTAGAAAGGGTCATCGCTCAAGAGAAAAATATTTTAAAAAACGCAAATACAAGTGCGAAAGAAATTATTGATGAGGCAACCAGTCAGTCTATAGAAATCTCAAAACAAATACAAGATAGCGCTAAAAAACAGGCAGATAGAATCATAGAGCAAGCAAAGTTTCAGATAGAAAGAGAGGCGAAAGAAACAGAAAAAAGATTAGTAGAAAATGTAAGCAGCCTATCTGTTAAATTTCTAGAAAAAGCATTAGAGAAAATGTTTACCAAACAACAACAAGAAGAGGTTATAAAAACTGCTCTGAAGAAACTATAAGTATAAAACGGTTATGATTCGCAACAAAATAAAGCTTTTGGCTAAAAGATGTTACGATAACAGGACTCTTGATGAAAAAAAGGTCTTTGATATAGCCAAGCATTTAAAAAGAGGAGATCTTAAAAAATTTATTAAAGAATTAAAGATTCTAGAAGCTAAGGAAAACGTAACAGTTACAATGCCAATCCAAAACGGTAACAAAGAATACTTCAAAAAATATTTTCCTACTAAAAATATAATTTTTCAATATGACCCCTCTCTTCTTGTGGGAGTAAAAATCGAATATAACAATGATGTGTACGATTTTAACCTAAAAAGCGGTTTGGAAAAAGAACTATCTTATATTAAGAGCTCTTATGATTAATAGCAATAATATTATCAAAAAACTTGAAGAGCGATTGAATACGTTTGAAGAGGTAGTGGCAGTTCAAAACGTAGGTAAAGTTTATAAAAACACCGATGGCGTAATAGTCGCCACTGGACTCTCAAAAGCCCGTATTGGAGAGATAGTTCACTTTCAAGACGATCAAGAAGGCGTTGTTATAAACCTAAACGAAGACTATGTTTCTATAATCCTTCTTGGAGAAAAAGCTGGAATAAAGGAGTCGGATACGATTAAAATTACTGGAAAAATTTTGTCTATAGAGGCGTCGGACGAACTTATAGGGAGAGTAATAAATGCAGTCGGCGTTCCTTTGGATGGAAAGCCAAAAATTAAAAAAGGGAAAAGCATGCCGCTTGAAAGAATAGCGCCTGGAGTTGTGGAAAGAGAATCTGTAAACACTCCTCTAAAAACAGGCATAAAGGCAATAGACACAATGATACCAATAGGGAGAGGTCAAAGAGAATTAATAATTGGAGATAGACAGACGGGTAAAACTGCAATTGTTCTTGATACTATAATCAACCAAAAAACAACAGCCAAAGATCAAAAACAAGTTGTATGCATTTATGTCGCAATTGGTCAAAAACAAAGCACTGTCGCACAAGTTGTGGATAGACTATCCAATACCAACTCTTTAGATTACTCTATAGTGGTAAATGCCAGCGCTTCAGATCCCGCAGCTTTGCAGTATCTTGCTCCTTATACAGGTTGTGCGATTGCTGAATACTTTTTGGAAAAAGGAAGAGAAGTATTAATTATTTACGATGATCTTTCCAAACACGCCTGGGCATACAGACAAATATCCCTAGTTTTAAAAAGGCCTGCAGGCCGCGAGGCGTATCCTGGGGATATTTTCTACCTTCATAGCAGGCTTTTAGAAAGAGCGGCTAAACTAAACAAAGAATTTGGGGGAGGATCAATTACTGCGCTACCTATTATAGAAACTCAAGCAAATGACATATCTTCCTATATACCCACAAACGTTATCTCCATTACCGATGGGCAAATTTATCTTGAAGGAAACCTTTTCAACGCTGGGGTAAGACCCGCAATAAATGCTGGAAGTTCTGTATCTCGTGTGGGAGGAGCTGCTCAAACACCTCTTATAAAATCTGTGTCTGGTAAATTAAGATTAGAGCTTGCTCAATATAGGGAATTGGCGAGCTTTGCCCAATTTGGAGGAGAACTAGACGAATCTACTCAAGCACAGATCGAACGCGGAAAAAGAATTGTTGAAATCCTAAAACAAACCCAGTTTCAACCTTTGACTGAAACCCTAGAATTCTTAAGTATAAATGCCGCAACAAGCGGGATGCTAGATGATATAGAAGTTGATAAGATTCAAATTTTCGAAAAAAGATATCACGAATTTATGAAAAGAAAATACCCCAAAATCATAAAAGCTTTAGAGACCGGAGAAAAACCAAATGATAATATTTTGAAAGAAATTAAGGAAGCAACTCTTAAGCTTAAGAAAAGTTTTTCTGCATAGATATTTTATGGCGAATTTATTGTTTTTAAAAAGGCGGATAATTGCTGCTCAAAGTGTTTCAAAGACTACCAAAGCAATGCAGATGATCGCTGCCTCAAAACTAAAAAAAGCTCAAGATGCAGCTCTATTGTTAAGGCCGTACTCCGAAAGGCTAATTGTGCTTATTAGGAATATTATGGCAAGAATGGAAGAAGGACTTCATTATCCCTACATGAAAACTCCTAAAGATACAAACAAGGACCTTTTGATCATCTTAGCGCCAGACAAAGGTTTGTGTGGAGCTTTGACGTCAAATCTAATCAACGAGGTTTATAATTGTAATCAAAAAAACGAAGATACAATTTATTTAACAGTTGGAAAGAAAATAGAAACATACGTTTCCCGTCTTGACAAAGAATTAGTTGGGTCTTTTAAGTTTGGGACTACTCTTCCAAATTTCGATATGGTATTTCCAGTACTTTCTATAATAAACGAGTACTTTTTAAATAGCAAGGTAAGAAGTGTAAAAATACTGTACTCCAAATTCATAAGCGTTCTTTTGCAAAAACAAGAATTCTTGACTCTTCTTCCAATCCAACTTCCTCAAGACCAACGATTTGCTCCTTACCCAACTGCTCTTTTTGAACCATCCTCCAAAGTTTTGCTTCCTCCCCTTTTAAATCATTATTTGGAAACCACAATCTTTCAGCTCCTTTTGGAGGCATACGCTTGCGAGCAAGGGGCAAGAATGATAGCTATGCAAAACGCAACAAATAACGCAATAGATATTAGAAACGAATTAAAACTAGAGTATAATAAAGCAAGACAAGAAAAGATAACCAACGAAATTCTTGACATTTCAAGCACAACATTCTCATATGCCTATGAATAATGACGATGGAATGGTTATAGGAGTAGCAGGTTCTGTAATAGACGCAAGATTTCCAAAAGATGCGCCTCTGGTTAACGAAGCCTTAGAGATAGAAATAGAAAACAACAAAAAATTAGTTTTGGAAGTTGCATTTAATACTGGGGATAACGAGATAAAAGCCTTAGCGCTTGGGGGAACAGAGGGCATATTTCGCGGAATGAAAGTAAAAAGAACATATGCTCCAATAATGGTGCCAGTGGGCACTTCTACTCTTGGAAGAATTTTTAATGTATTAGGAGAACCAATCGATGGGAAAAGTTTTGATTTAAAAAATAAAAACATAAAGTTTGAATCTATTCATAAAAGGGCTCCTTTACTTATTGAGCAGGAAACAAAACCTCAAATTCTTGAGACTGGAATTAAAGTTATAGATCTAATATCGCCTTTCACCAGAGGCGGAAAAACAGCTATTTTTGGAGGAGCAGGTGTTGGGAAAACAGTAATTGTAAAAGAGTTAATAAGAAACATAGCCATGGAGCACAAAGGACATTCTGTGTTTGCAGGAGTTGGAGAAAGAACTAGAGAAGGAAACGATCTTTGGGTAGAGATGAAAAGCGCAGAGGTTTTAGATAAAACCGTCATGGTATTTGGCCAAATGAATGAGCCGCCCACCAACAGAATGAGGGCTGCCTTAACTGCCCTTACTATGGCAGAGTATTTTAGAGACGAAAAGAAGGAAGATGTGCTTCTTTTTATAGACAATGTATTTCGCTTTGCCCAAGCTGGAAGCGAGGTGTCAGCGCTTCTTGGCAGAATGCCCTCTGCTGTTGGCTATCAGCCAACGCTTGCCTCCGAAATGGGCAATCTCCAAGAAAGAATCACTTCGACAAAAAATGGGTCTATTACATCTGTACAGGCAGTATATGTTCCGGCAGACGACTATACAGACCCAGCGCCTGTTACTATTTTTGCCCATCTGGATGCAACGATAAATCTCGAGCGCTCAATCGCCGAACAGGGAATTTATCCAGCAGTTGATCCGCTATCCTCAACCTCTAGAATCCTTGATCCAGATGTTGTAGGAAAAGATCATTACAGTGTAGCAGGGGACGTAAAAAAAGTTTTGCAAAGATACAAAGACCTCCAAGATATAATAGCCATTCTTGGAATCGACGAGTTGTCCGATGAAGATAAACTAATAGTTGCCAGGGCACGCAAAATTCAAAGATTCTTAAGCCAACCGATGTTTGTCGCAGAAGCATTTACAGGACAAGCTGGCCGCTACGTTAGAATAGATGAAACTGTAAAAGGCTTTAAGGAAATTTTGGAAGGAAAACACGACAATATTTCAGAAAACGCATTTTATATGATGGGAACTATCGAAGATGTGGTTAAAAAAGTAAAAGATGAGCATTCTTCTTGAAATAATCACCCCAGAGGGCATAAAGTATAAAGACGAGGTAGAAGAAGCAATAGTTCCAACTACCACGGGTGAAATAACTATTTTGCCAAATCACGTTAATCTTGTTAGTAAAGTTTCGCCTGGTGAATTGGTAATAAAGAAAAACAATAAGTCCTACTCTATTATAGTTACGGATGGATTTTTGGAGATACAAAAAAACCATATAATTATTCTTGCCAATTACGCTATAAGAGCAGAAAACATAAATATCGCAAAAGCAGAAGAAGCAAAAAAAAGAGCAGAAAACTTGATGAAAGAAAAAATCTCAGACAAAGATTTTAGAATTGCGGAGGCTGATCTTAGAAAGGCAATACTAGAGCTTAAAATCGCGTTTAAGCACAGAAGAAAACCTACTGTCTAAGATAAATAAAATAAATTCGAATCTATTATAGAAACCAAGTCAAAACTCAAAAGTCAAAGGTCAAAAGCACTCGCCTCGCTAAAGCTTTGGCGAAGCGGGCAATTCAAAATTAAAAAGTATTAAAACTTTTGACTTTTAACTTGTATTTTTGACTTTTGAATTTTAACTTTTGATTCTACAAACGACGCTAAATTAAACAAAATCTAAATTGTGTCCAAAGTTACAAATAACATGAACAATGCCGTTTTCTACGACATTCACAAATCCTACGAAGAGAATTTCGAACAATTACCAAAGAATTTAGAAAAATTGAAAAATCCCAATTTTCAAATAGCAAAACCTCTCGACAATTTTTTAGGATTTCCTATCAATATCCCTTTTGGAATACCAGCAGGTCCGCTTCTTAATTCAAAATATATTAAAAAATCTTTTGAACTAGGATTTGCCGTTTCAACCTATAAAACTGTAAGATCTGCTTCTTTTCCTTGCCACCCATATCCAAACATTTTATTTGTAAAAACAAGCAAAAACTTCAAAACAGAAAAAAATCCAAAAGCAATCGGAAGCAATTTTAATGCACACTATCCTAATATAACAATAACAAACTCATTTGGAGTTCCTTCAAAAAATACAAAATTTTGGCAAGAAGACGTAAAGAAAGCCCTTAAATACGAATCTGAAGGAAACCTTTTGATCTTAAGCTTTATGGGAACGGCCAAAAAAGGACAAACCCAGCAAGAACTAATAGATGATTTTGCAAAAACGGCAAAATTAGCTCTTGAAACTGGTGCAAAAGTATTAGAAGTAAACCTTTCTTGCCCAAATATAGGAAACGAGGGATTGGTCTGCTACAATTTAGAAGTTAGCGAAAAGGTTTGTTGTGCAATAAGATCTGCAATTTTTGAAACTCCTCTGATAATTAAGATCGGTTATTACAAAAACAATAAAGACATCGAAAAAATTGCAGAAATTGCCAATAAGTACGCCAATGCTGTAGCTTCGATAAATACAATTCAAGCAGAAATTTTGGACAAAAATGGAAATCAGGCTTTGCCTGGTCTAAATAGATTAAGAAGTGGAGTCTGTGGAAGTGCAATTAAATGGGCTGGATTGGAAATGGTAAGTAAATTAGACAAAATTAAGAAAAAGAATGATTATAAATACGAAATCATTGGAATAGGCGGCGTTATGACCGAAACAGACTATTTTGATTATAAAAAATCGGGTGCAAATCTTGTTCAATCGGCAACTGGAGCCATGTGGAACCCCTATCTTGCTTACGAAATTTACAAAGAAGAACATGAAATATAAAATTGGAGTTTTTGGTTCAAACGCAAATGAACTTGATTCTAAAATGGTTCATATTGCCAAACAAACAGGACACGAACTTG
>CAZPZA010000011.1:5198-14828 GCA_964590985.1 uncultured Gammaproteobacteria bacterium | reverse complement strand
CTGCTTAAAATCGCCAGCTTTTCAGACTTTTCTTTAATCGAAAAAGCAAAAAAAGAAGCAGAAAAAATCTTCCCAAAACTATCACAGTATCCTCTGCTATTAGAAAAGCTAAAAAGCATTAGCGTTCAATCTGTTTCTCCAGACTAAACAATTATATTAAAAAAATCCTCTAAATCAGAAAATTTCTACCATCAATAATGAAAGTCTTCCTTTCCATATTTATTTAATCTAAATTTAGCCTCAAAATCCATAAGCCCAGTCTTTTTTCTGGTGGGTAAAGAAAACAATTATTTCCTGATCCCTATCAAGAATATAGAAAATTCTAGCTTTTCCTCTTTTTACTTTTTTAAATACTTTTCCTTCTATTGCTTTAGTCATTCTTACTTGTTCTACTTCTTCAGGGACTCCAACAATCCATTCAAGAGCTCTTATTATACTTCCTGGTTTTATGGTGGCCGATATTCCTTCCTGCACGAAAAACTCTTGCAATGCTTGCTCTCGTTCTGTCAATGATTTTCCTCCAATTTCTGCAACATGAGATGAGTCTAAACTTCTGTTATCGGCATAAAAAATACGCCATCCCATAAGATTTCCTTGTTGAATATCTTCAATTGTATCGTCGATTTCTTTTTGTAAGTCATCTGGCAGTAGGGTTCTTTGTTCAAAAACCTGCTGATGCGATCCTGGCGTTGTTTTTTTATCTTGATCTTCATCGTGTAGAGCTTGTCTAATTTGCTCATAAGCCCAAGCTAAATGATTTCTAAGAAAAGAGGTTGTAAACTTATTTAAGTAGTAAATGGCACCACGCTGTTTTTCTGAAAGCTCGTCTAACGAACTTATGTTCTCAAAACGTAAAGAAATAAGAGATACCATATCCCAAATAAACGACTCCATGGGAATACCATTGGAATCTTTAAGCAATTCCTGCATAAAGGAAATCTCGTCTAACGACAGTATTTCTAAAAATGGTTTAATACCATAGTTAAGAGCATCGAAGGCTTTTTTATTTGTTGTCTTAAGAGCTAAAAATTCATTTTTAGAAGTATTACCATTCTTCTGTGCTTTTATGTGCTCTAGGACACTTGTGAAAACCTCAATTAAACTAGGAGTTATATGTTCTTGTACACTATCTATAATCTTTCCCTCTCTAAGCTTTTTTTCTATATAAAGAGCTATTGGTTCATCGTTTACCACTAAGTTTTTGTTTTCAGTGAAAGATTGCATTATGTCCATGGCTGTTTCAGCCATGTTTTCAGAATCGAACACTTTTAATACAAGAATCAATTCGGCAAAATTTTGAAAATCTGCAAATTGTTCGTTTACAAATGCCCTCAATCTCTCCATAGATTTTTCACCTTTTTCTGAAATATAACTGTCTAAATATATTATTTGATTTACAATTTTTTGCAGACCTTCCAGTATTTTTGCTTCTTGTTCTCTATCTTCTGTAAGCTCTTTTTCCACCTGTTCTATTGTTGGCATCTCTCCATCATTATCTAAAATCCAGTCTGGAAATCCTGCCTCAAATGTTACTCGACTTTGGAAATCAGGTTTATCTATTGTTCTTTTAAGTTTTTGAATAGAACTGCTAGGATTAAAATTTGTTGTGGGCGATTCCCTTTGAGGCAAATAGACACCCATATAAAGACCAAAATGCATATGATAAGCAGCAAATTCCTTCCATGTTTCTTTATTGCCCCTAAACCAAGGCGGCGGATTATCTAAAACTTTGCCGACAATTCCGTCCCTCTGTCTAGCATTTGTGGCAGAAATTGTTCTTAAAAATGCATTCTGATTATTTTCTCTACTTGATTTTGACAAATGAGTATTTATGAATAAACATTGTTTAAAAAAGTCCATAAAATCTTGCGCAGATAAATCTTTAAGTTCGTCTCGCATTTTAACAAAAACGTCTCCGCAGGTTATAGAGCTTCGAATACCATCAAGCTCGGCTATAAATTCTAAGCTCGATTGATCAAGTCTAGCAAGACTAGCAGTTTTTTCAGCAAATACCTTTTCGAAAGAAATTTTACTATTTTTGATGCGTTCTTCAACTTGCAAAGCGGTATGATATTTTGTACGTAAGCCATCTCTTTTGACATCGTTGTAGCGGAATAAACTAAGCGTTGTTGGGGCACTTTTACCCTGCTCTGGCTCTTTTGGGACAGGCTGTCTTTCTGCTTTATTCATAGACGCAATTATACAAAAATACGCAGTATTGCGCAAAGACCCAAAATTAGGTACAATGTTAGCGTCTAGTTAGTTAGCGTCTAGCGTTTAGTTTCAAAACTAAGGGCTAAACGCTAGTTGCTAGGCGCTTGAGATTATGCCGCAGGAACCAAAAAAGAGACATTCAAGACAAAGAAAAGGCAAAAGAAGGGCAAGCATACATCTTAAGACACCGAAAATGATGTATTGTTCAAATTGCAAAGGACCAACTTTGCCTCACCAAGTCTGCATTTCATGTGGATTTTATAAAGGAAAACAAGTGCTTACTCTAAAAAAGAAATAATGAAGACTTCTTTTGACCCTCGGCACAAAAGACGACAAAAAATAATAAAAGATTTGTTTAGAGCAGATTTCCATAAGCAAAAAATAAGTAAAGAAGCGGAACTTATACTAACACATAAAAATTTTATAGATGAAAATATCCAAAAAGCAGCTCCTGAATTTTCTATTGACAAAATAAATAAAATAGATCTTGTCATTCTTCGTCTGGCAGCCTTTGAGCTACTGGTCGAAAAAAAAGAACCACCAAAAGTAATCATAGATGAGGCGATTGAACTTGCAAAAGAATATGGGGGAGAAACCAGTCCAGCATTTATAAATGGAGCGCTAGCGCATATAAAAATGTAACATGAACAATTTTCCAAAACTCAAAAATCAACAACTTTTTAGACAAGCTTTTACTCATCGCTCATATCTTAACGAAGCCAAAAAAAGGATTCCATCCAACGAACGTTTGGAATTCTTGGGAGACAGTATTATATCTTTTATGGTGTCCAATTATCTCTACAATAAATACCCAAACTTTAGCGAGGGGACTCTCACCAATCTTCGCTCTCTACTTGTAAATACCAAAACCTTATCCTCTCTTGCAGAGCAATTAAATTTTGGCAAACTGCTCCTTTTGTCCAAGGGTGAGGAGGAATCCAAAGGTCGCAAAAATCAGTCTATTTTGGAAAACTGCTTTGAAGCATATGTTGGCGCTCTTTATCTTGATCAAGGATTGCAAGAGGTGCAAATTTTTTTGGAAAAAATCCTTCTTTTCAAAACCGATGAGCTTGTGCAGAAAGGGCAGCTTAAAGACCCCAAAAGCCTTTTGCAAGAAAAGATTCAGGCGCAAAAGCTTTCTTCTCCAACGTATAAAGTAATAAGCGAATCAGGTCCTGCTCATGACAAAATCTTTACAATAGGAGTCTATATAAAAAATAAGTGCTTTGGGAAGGGAAGTGGCCGCTCTAAACAAGAAGCGGAAGAAAATGCGGCTAAAGAAGCACTTCTTCGTCTTGAGATCAAAGATAAATAATGATACAATAACTAGCGTTTAGTTATTTAGCGTATAGCGTCTAGTTTCTTAACTAAAAGCTAAACGCTAATCAGCTAAACGTTGTTTGTATGGCAGTTGTAATAAGGCTTGCAAAAACAGGTAGAAAAGGGGAAGCAAAATACCGCGTGGTGGTGGCTGAAAAACGAAGCCGAAGAAATGGTAAACCTATAGAGTTACTAGGATTTCTGGAAAAGACAATTGGTGGCGTCAATAAAAAAGTAAGCCAAGAAAGATATAAGTATTGGTTGGGGAAAGGCGCAATGCCCTCCAAAACAGTACAAAATTTACTTAAATGAAAAAAGCACTGGAATTTATTTTGTTATCAATAGTTGACAATCAAGATAAAGTAAAGATTGAAGAACACGAGGAAAATGGAATAATAAATTTTAAAGTATTAGTAGCAAAAGAAGACATGGGAAAAGTTATTGGCAAAAATGGAAAGATAATAAGATCTATTAGAAATGTACTTAAAATCCCGGCGATTAAACAAAATAAAAGAATAAACATAGAACTTGTAGAATCTTCTACTTAACGAGCGTATCAAAATTGTCATTCTGAAACAGATTCAGCATGACAGATGGGTTTATGAAAATCTCCATTCTAACCCTTTTTCCAGAAATGTTCCAAGGGCCATTTGATTACTCGATAATAAAACGCGCAAGAGACAAAAAACTTGTAAAAATAAATATTGTAAATATTCGAGATTTTGGCATTGGTTCTCATAAAGTAGTTGATGATACGTCTTATGGCGGTGGAAAAGGAATGATATTAAGAGTTGATGTTTTAGAGAAAGCTATCTTTAAAGCTAGGTCTGACTTGAAAAAAGAAAAAGATCAGAAAGTCATTCTACTTACACCAACAGGTAAAACCTTCAATCAAAAAATAGCAAAAGAGCTGGCTAACTTAAAACATCTAGTTCTTGTATGTGGTCATTATGAAGGAGTAGATGAGAGAATAACCAACTTTGTGGATGAGACAATCTCAATTGGCGATTTTATTGTAACAGGGGGCGAAATACCGGCAATGCTTATTGCAGATGCTGTAACCAGACTCATAAAAGGCGTCCTTAATAAGAGCGTAACAGATAAAGAGTCGTTTTCACCCTGCCTGCCGCCAGGCACGGCGTACCTAGAATACCCTCAATATACAAAACCAAGGATCTATAAAAACCACAAAGTTCCAAAGATTCTCCTTGAAGGAAATCACAAAAAAATCGAAAACTGGAGAAAAGAAGCCTCCTTGAAGAACACTAAAAAACTAAGACCTGATCTTCTTAAAACTCCTCTACGGTCTCGCTAGAAAGCTCATTTGAAGAAGTTTCTGCCTCAAAAAGTGATTGCAACTGATCAAAATCACCCACAAAGTTAAATTGCGCCAGATTATTAATAAGCGCCAAATCGTCACTTAATATTGGATCGATACGGGAAACTCCGCTAACTTTTGTTGGGGGAAGTGATTTATAGTAAAAATTTAATAATATCTCTGACGATGTGTTTCCGGTATTAACACCGGTTACTTCCGATAACGGCAAAGTTGTATATAATGCCTCTATAAATCTATTTGCATCTTGCGCATCTCCAGCAACAGAAAGGTTCATGGAAATTGAAGATAATTTGCCGCCCGACTCGCCAGATTCCTCATCTGATAACTCTCCAATACTCACCTGAAAATCTCCAACTTTAATACCAGTTGCCAACGACGTATAACTTATCGCGTTTATTATGCTAAAAAAGTCTTTACTGGAAGGCAAAGCGACATTAACTGTTCTTAGCCAAGAGTCAAGGGTTTCTTCATTAAGACTCGATAAAAGATCGAAATTATTCTTTAAAACTGCAAGATTTCTTTCTGATTCTTTTGCTCCTTTTGATAAATCAATAATACCCTTAAACTGCGGAGCTATAACTGTAAAAAGCAAGATTGTACAGACAACAAAAACAATAAGTGGAACTGTAAGTTCTTTATATTTTTTATATAAAAATTTAAAAGTGGTAAAGTCGACAATACTTCTATTCTTATCCATATAATTTCTAAAGACTTGCTGTAATAAGAACCAAATATTGGCTTTTATCCTCGCTTATGGAAAGCGAATCAAGAAGAAGTTCGCTAATTATTTTATCTTTACCAAGAGAGATTAAGCCATTAATCGCTTGTTCTATTGATAAAAGCGATGTCGAGCTAATATTCAAAAGCACCTTTGACTGATCCACATTTAGAGTGTTTATTATTACATCTTGAGGAATCTTTTCTTTAAAACTTGTGATAATTTTTGCGTAATTTGCTTTTTTTTCTGACTTTTCTTTAGTTACCTCTTCACGACGTTTGATAATCTCTGATATATCTCTTGTCCTATCTTTTATATACAGTAGCTTTACTTCTTTGCTTCGTAAAGGCGCCAGGCTATTTAAAAAAGCTACTTCTTTTTCTTTTGCAGTACCTAAAGAAACCCTCTCTCTTAAATAGAAAGCTGTTACAGCAAGCATCACAATCAAAATCAAATATAAAACAGCAGCCGCCCTTAATGCTACAATCCCTTTTTTGCTTTTGATTTTTTCTCTTTGCCGCAACTTTAAAAAATTTATATTTTTTGGCATAATTTTATTCCCTCATTGCAAGGCCAATTGCCACAGTGTAATTTAAGGCACTATCTTTAGCATCTTGGGTAAGTGTTGATCTTGAAGAAAGAACTGTTTTCCATGGATCTGCGATAACAATTTCTATATCAGTATTTTCAGCAAAAAAAACATCGATTCCCGGAAGTTTTGCAGTTCCACCATTTAACAATATTTGTTGCACTGGAGGATCTTCTTTGTATTGCTTGGAATAAAAAGCCAAAACCTTTTTTACTTCGGAAACAACAACGCCAAGAATTAACCCAATAGTTTTGCCTACCTTTTCGTATTGTTCTGTCTTTGCCACTCCATATGTTCTTTTGTATTCTTCTGCTTGCGTGTAAGAAAACCCTAAATCTGCCTGAAGCACTCTGTTTATTGCCATTCCTCCTACTGGAACAGTGTAGGTAAAAACAATGACTCCATCCTTAACCAAAGCCAAGATAGTGCTAATTGATCCTATACTTAAAATAATGGTTGGCGGATGAAAAGGCGAATTTTCTTTTTGATAAGCCAAAGCTCTAACTATAGATAAAAGTTCTGTTTCCATTATAACAGGATTTAACTTTGCCATAGTTAGTATTTTTTGATACCTATCTATCAAAAGGGTTGGCGCGCCAACTATTAACACTTGAAGCTTCTTATTCGTTGTTTCTTTTTTTTGATCAAGATTTAATACTATCCAATCAAGGGTTATACTGGAAAGGGGAACTGGAATATATTGTTCTGCCTCCCAATGAATTGCAAGAGCTAACTCTTTGTCTGATAAATGCGGCATTTCTATAGATTTTGAATATATATGATCCTCGGGCAGAGCAACGTTTACGTTTTTGGTGGAAATCTTGCCATTTTCAACTATCTTTTTGACAGCATTTGCCATCTCCTCCTCATCTAGTGGCGAATGCGACAGCATGCCTTTAGCTGGCGTAGGAGACATAATGTTAGATTTTAAAAAAAATCCGTCTTTATCTCTGGCCAGCCACACCGCTTTTATTGATGTTATTCCTAAATCAAGCCCAAAACTTTTATTATTAGTCATAACGAAGTGTTATGGCGAAAAAAGGCCGTAATTTAAATACAATGTTGATAATTGCTCATAGGCTCTAAACAAGTTAATCGTGCGTTTAACTTCTCTTGAGGAGGAGCTTTGAGAAGTTCCGGTTGAACTTATGAGAAATCCTTGAATTGGCAGATTAGCGTTTGATGAAACTCCCATTATTGCGTTTGAATAAATTGGAACCACTCTTACCACCAAAGCAGTTGAGCCAGGTGCAATAGTGGCTTTTGACCATCTGTGCTGTAAAGTAACTCCTTCTACTATGGTACTACCACTTATGAAGTCGGCAGAGAATTTGTTCTCTGTTCTTCGACTAGCACAAGGGTCAACAGCATAACGCACAAGCTTAGGCGCTGCTATTGTCCCTTCGATAACAGATATTTCCAAGGCCGCGTTGTCACAAGGAGTACTCGATGTGCCCCAGTAAATATCTAGGTTGTTGTTTCCGTTCCAAAGATTAGCAGTATCTAAGCTGCCATCGCTGTTATGATTAATCAGCCATATATCAATACCTTCTCCCTGGGGAATTAGGTTGCCGCTATTTAATAGAAATGGTCCTTGGCCTTTGGCATCTGTAATCTTAACAGCGTATTCTGAACCGATTTCTGTTGGAAAGCTACTGGAAAAGATAGGTACAGAGCTAGCAAGTGCTCGTTCTATTCCAGCATCAGCAGCAGCCAATGCTTTTTGCGAATCTGCCTCTTCTGACGACGTCCTCAAATCCACTATGCTTCTTGAGGCAAGCGACAAACCTACTGTCAAGGTAATAGTCATTATCAAAACCACAGTCATTAGCGCTTGGCCACCATTGCCTAAAACTTTAAACTTTGGCAGACAGGCTTGCTCGTCGCTTCGCCATCTTTTTTTAATTACAAACATAGCTTAAGTTTAGAATAACAAGTAACCACATCACTGTCAACTCTCACTTCGCCAAGTTTTTCAAAAGAAAAGAGGTTTCAAAAGGAATAGAAAATTGACTTTCGGCAAAAGTGGCAGTTCCCGCCTGTTTAAGCTCGAAATATACCCGCACGATTGGAGTGTTTGAGACTCTGTTTTGGATACAGGTAAACCAACATTTATTTGGCAAAACCTCAACAACGTTTGTATCTATAAGCGAAGCGGAATTTGAAGCAATTGTTTTATTGCCCTCATCACAGCTAAATATTATTTCTCCGCCATCTTCGGCTATAAATTTTAGATACTTATAAAGAATTGGGGTAGGAGTAGGCGTTGGGACCATAACCTTTTCAACCACACAACTTAGCGAATAAGAATTAGGGCTGCCATCTTTACTTACACCTTCGAATTCTTTGGCAAATTTTGTCAGCCTTGTCATCTGCACTATTGCCTGATTGCCATTTATTCTTATAGAACTTATTATATCTGTTTTCTTTGTGCCACGAAGCGTATAACTTAGAATAGCCACAACAACCATGCCAATCGCTGCAACCACAGCAGTTGCCATCAAAAACTCCATTAATGCGTGTCCGGTTCTATTCTTCATAAACTAGTTTGTTTTCGTTTAATAAGGCAGGAGGCCTGATTTGCTTTATGACAAGGGCTAAAATCCCCACAAGCATTGTCCCACCAGGACACTGAAACTACTATATAATAATAGGCGTCTGATTCGCAGTTACTTGAGTCGCCTTGCTCTATTGTAACTTTCCTGCTATAAGATGCTGGTGTCCCAACGTTAAGAGGACAGTTGGGTTTGGGATCAAGTTCTCCGTCTTCTGGCAAACAATATGTGCCTGCAAAATTTCCCAAATTAAAATCATCCTTTCTGTCTCGAATTTGCCTTATTATTTCCATTCCTTGAGATGCAAAGTGACTCGCAAGGTTTTGGTTTTTGGCAAATTGGGCATTTCGCAAAGACGAGATTATGGAACTGCCTAAAGCGCCAAGTATTATGGAAGCAATACTTAATCCCAGTAAAACTTCTATTAAGGTTTGACCCCAAGACAAAATTTTTTTTCCTTTTAAGACAATCATGGATTTTGCAGCGTATAGCTCACTTTTTGGTCTGGTGGAGTTGGAGATGGCCCACATGAATCCTTTGTGCCCCCATCTACATCGTCTCTATCTTTATCATCTACATCCTCAAGACACGCAAATAACGAATAAGATCCCTTAGTAGAATCATAAATGTAGGTATATGCTGCTGCGCTTAAGGGATCGCAGGGAATTTTTTGCATGTAAACAGTACTGCTAACTGTCCATGACCCTCCGCAGGGGTTTATGGGCGAGGAAGAGGAATACTTCCCTGTATCCGATCTATATATCTCAAGAGCGCTTTGAATGAGACGCAGATCTGTCTTTCTTTGCGAGTCTCGGGTTGTCTGCCTTAACCCGGAAAAAGCACCTATCAAAAAAGATGATAAAATACCAATAATAGCAATCACCACCATAATTTC
>CAZPZA010000011.1:0-5098 GCA_964590985.1 uncultured Gammaproteobacteria bacterium | reverse complement strand
TTACATTCGGACTTGACACTCCATAATTACATACTCCGCCACATGCCTCTTCCTCCAAGCCTATTCTTAGCAAACTTTCGCAAGGACCTCCTTGGTTGCAGCTTTCACGATCATCTTTTGCTCGGTCTAAACTAGCATATAAATAATACACTTGTCTGTCTTTAGAGGATAGATAAATATAAGTTTTCCCTCCAGGATCTTTGGGAAGAACATCAAGATAAGGCTTAAAAGGCTTTCCCCAATCAACCACCAAATTGTCGGGATCCAAGCCAACAATTTTGCAATTGTTAACATCTTTTGTGCAATCTCCAAGGTTTTGTGGATATTTTCCAAAATCTGCATAAAACTTTTTAAGTGCATTTTGAATTTTTGCCAAATCAGCTTTCCTTTGATTATCTTTTGCAATTTGATATTGCTTTATTGGATCTATAACGTAATACGCAAAACCTATCGCCACAGCTATTGATGTTATTATAACGCTTGTTTGAAGAAGAGTAAATCCTCGCACAAATGACCCACAAAACGCTGAAATGAGTCTCTTCTTCATAAAAAACGCAACACTGTCTTTAACAAAATATTTCCCCAAAACAATGCCGTTAGTGTTCCAATCGCCAAAAACGGTCCAAATGGCACAGTAGATCCTCGAAATTTTTTCTTGCCCGCCAAAATTAGTATTACCGAAACAAAAGCGCCTGTCAAGAATGCTATGTACAGACCAACAATCACTTTCGGAAAACTCAAAACAAGTCCAATCAGAAATGCAAATTTTACATCCCCAAACCCCATGCCCCGTCCGCGAGTCGCAAGAAAAATCAACACGAAGAAAAAGAATGTTCCAATTGCGGAAAATAGGTGATAGGTGATTGGTGATTGGTGATTGGTGATTAAGAAAAGAAAAGTTATGCCAACCGCGCCAAAGACAATCTTGTCTGGAATAATTCCATATTTAAGGTCTGCAAAAAAAATCACAATCAAAGATGAAACAATAAATAAGTAATAAGCCAATGCAGCAATTTTATCTAATTGAAAATTTAGATTTGATTGAAAATTGTTAATAATAAAAAGGCCTGTAGTCACAAACATTATCCCTGTTAAACCCTCTACCAACGGATAATAGTACGATAGAGGGCTCTCGCAGTACCTGCATTTTCCTCGAAGCACCAAAAAAGAAACAAGGGGAATCAAATCATACCACTTAAGAGTGTGCTTGCAAGATTCGCAATAAGACCTTTCTTTTATAACCGATTCCCCTCTTGGCAGTCTATCTATCAAAACATTCAAAAAACTCCCAACACAAAGGCCAAGAAGAAAAAGTAAGAATACCTCCATACATCTAGAATACCACAAACTTAGGGGCAAATAACATCCCCTGGTGCGGGGGCAGTAGGAGATTCCTTATATTTATTGTTTGTAGAGTCCCAGCACCACTCCGTGCCACTTGGTGCATTGTAAAGTTTGGCCCAAACTACCACGTCACAACCGGATGAATCGCAAATTGCTGATCTTTGATAATTATAATCTAATCCATCTGGTGTTTTAGGAAGCTTGTCTAACTCTCCACTTTCTACTAGATTTTGCAAAGGCGGTGTGCCAACTTCTGGATATAGACCAGAGAGTATTGCGTTATATGCTTTAAGCCCTCTAACAATTTGAGCCATGTCGAATTTAACTGTAGCGTCTTTTCCTTGATTTATATTCCTCACAGGATTTACAGCCACAATAATGCCTGTTGCCAATATCCCAATAACCGCCATTACAACCAGCAGCTCGATCAAGGTAAAGCCCCACTGCATAATACGATTAACTTTCATAAAGAACTTCTATTTAGAGTAAACTATAATTTTGTCGTCTTGTCAATGAAGGATTTATATAATTTATCTAATTTTATTGTCACTTAAGTGGGAAATCTGGGGCTAATATCGACTTGCCTGCATTGTTTTCAGTAGCTGTTGTGGAAGTTATGCAACCAATCCCTGTTTTTTGCTGACTTGAGATATACGCTACAATTGCAGTCGGATCAGAGGTTGTACACCCAGCTCTTTGCCAATCTGCTTTAGAATCGAGAATAGCCCATATAGCAATGTCTATATTGGTGCCAGTTGTGGTAATTTGACAAACATTTCCTTGCCTTCTTGAGCTACAAGGAGTCCCACCTGGGGTAGGAACAGTTATTACTTGTTTAATTTCCTGCGCATTAACTAATGCTGTTTGCCAATCATTAACATCTAATCCTACAAAATCTTGTTTCAGAAGCGATGTCTGATAGGCTGTTACTGCTGTTGCCAATTGGCCTATTGCCGATGCTCTCTGTGCGTCGTTGGCGCGACGGGTTTGCTCAACAGGATTTAAAACCACCAAAATACCTGTTATTAAAATTCCAAGAACAGCTATTACAATAAGGAGCTCAATGAGAGTAAAACCTGGACGATTGTTATATTGTTTCATTGTTAAATTGTTATTTTCTGTTTTAGCAATATAACAATTTAACAATTTAGCAATTTGTTTTTTCATTTATAAAAATACCTATAATTTATACTAGTCACAATCCAAACACTTTGTCAATAGATCAAAATAGATCAGAATAGATCTAAAAGCTCAAATGTCAAATCTCAAATCTACATCTGAAAATCTCAAAACTGTTTAATCTTTTTAGATTTAAGATTTGAGTTGTGGCTTTTAGTTTTGAGATTTGAATTTTGAGATATTATTTTCATAGTCTTACTGAATAGACGACGTCAATTTGTAGATTGGTGTAATAATAGAAAATACCAAAAAACCAACTCCCACACCCAAAATCACCATAATAATGGGTTCCATGGCAGATGTTAAAGCCTTTAATGCTTGGTCGACTTCGCTTTCAAAATACTCTGCTGCTTTAAGCAATGTTTCGTCTATATTGCCTGTTTGTTCTCCAACTCTTACTAGCTGAACAAGAATAGGTGGAAAAAGGGCATACGAGGATAACGCATCTGCCACTGTGACTCCTTTCTCTACCTTTTTTGATACATCCTTTATTGCATTCTGAAAATGGATATTACTGGAAATACTGGCAGTTTGCGACAAAGACTCAACTACTAGCGTTCCGCTGCCAATCAGAGTTCCCAAAGTTCGTGAAACTTCAACAAGTACAGATTTTCTAACTACATCGCCAATAATGGGGATTTTTAATATTAAATCATCTACTATAACTCTTCCTGTTTCTGTCTTGTGGAAACGCTTAAACAAAAAGACTGCCAAAAATAAAATGCCTATGATTATTGGCCAAAAATCAACTGTAAATTCAGAAAAACCCACAACTATTTTTGTTGGAATGGGAAGATCTATTCCCAGTTCTTCATATAACGCGCTTAGCTTTGGAACAACAAAGACCATCATAATAAAAACAACTATTATCATTAGAGTAAAAACTAAAATAGGATATGTTAGCGCTGCCTTAATAGAGCCTTTGAGTTTTTGCTCTTTTTCCAAATTGTCTGCCAAACGCGAAAGGGATTCATCCAAAAACCCAGATGATTCCGAAGCCTTAACTATTGAAATATAGGCTGGGGAAAATGCTGTTGGGTATCGAAATAGCGCCTTTGAGAAAGAGGCGCCTTCCTGTACATCTGTGATAAGATTTTCTACAAGATCTTTTAGTACCTTTTTGTTCGACTGGTTTTTTATAATCTCTAATGCTTTTATAAGGGTAAGCCCAGCAATTAACATCAAAGAAAGCTGCCTTGTAAAAACAATTACATCTTTTCTTGTAACCTTGTTTCTCAAAAATGGAATGGATTCAAAGAGTCTGCTCTCTTTTACTTCCTTTATCACTATAGGAAAGTACTCTTTTTCTCTTAAGTAATTTGCAGCATCTTCGATCTTGTTGGCCTCGATAACTCCGGAAATTCTTCTGCCTTCACGACTTGAAGCCTTATAGTAAATCTTCATAATCAGTACCCTATCATTTTCATAAGATAGTCTTGATGTATGGCATAAGTTTTGGCTGTGTCTAGGCTTATGCTCCCATTCATAACCAAAGATGCCAATGATGCCTCCATAGAAATCATTCCCACCTCTTGAGAGGTTTGTATAGCAGAATCTATTAAGTGGGTCTTTCCTTCTCTTATGTTGCTAGCTACTGCACTTGTTCCCATCAAAACTTCCACAGCCGGAACCCTACCCCCTTCGATTCTTGGTAAAAGCCTTTGAGAAACTATCCCCTTAAGAGTAGCTGCAAGCTGAACGTTTATCTGCGGCTGCTGCTCTCCCGGAAAGGAGTCTATTATCCTGTCTACGCTTTGTGAGGCAGAATTAGTGTGTAGAGTAGAAAAGACTAAATGCCCAGTTTCTGCGACAGTAATAGCAGCAGCCATAGTCTCGGGATCTCTCATCTCTCCAACCAACACCACATTTGGATCTTCTCTTAACACCGAGCGAAGGGCTGCGTGCCAAGAATAAGTATCTATTCCCATAGCCCGTTGTGACACTATGCTTTTTCCTCGGGGATAAATATATTCTATAGGATCTTCTATTGTTAAAATGTGTTCTGCTCTATCAAGATTTATTTGGTTTATTATTGCGGCAAGTGTGGTTGATTTGCCATGACCGGTTGGTCCGGTAACCAAAACAAATCCTTGTTTCAATTGAGCAAAACTTTCAATTATCTTTGGTAAGTTTAGTTCTTCTACAGTACGAATCTCACTCTCCAAAAAGCGAAAGGCCGCAGAGAGTGTGCCTCTTTGGTAATAAATATTAGCTCTAAATCTGCCTGTATTTTTATGTGTTTCATCATCATATGTGAAAGAAAAATCAAGCTCTTTCTCGGCCATAAGTTTCTCTTTCTGTTCGTGATTAAGAAGCGACAAAATCGTTGTTTCCAACTCTTGTTTAGTCAATGCTTTATAACTTGAAATATAGTTTAAGGAACCATCAATTCTTAAAGCAGGCGGAACGCCTATCAAAAGGTGAAGATCAGAAGCTTTGTTTTTAATGGTATTTGCTAGCAATTCTTGAATAGTCATAACAATATCAAATATCAAAAATTAAATATCAAAAATATAGATCAAATTCCAAATTCAAAGCACCCGCTTCGCCCAAGCTTTAGCGAGGCGAGCCAAAT
>CAZPZA010000010.1:11611-15570 GCA_964590985.1 uncultured Gammaproteobacteria bacterium | reverse complement strand
TAAAAGCTAACAACTTGAAGCGAAAAAAAATCGTGCAGAATTACAATAAAGCCTTGTCAGACGTGCCTTGGATTAAACTTCCAGTTGTAAGACCCTATGCTGTTAGCTCGTACCACAACTATGTGATTAAAGTCCCTGCTAAAGTTAGAGACAATCTATCTTCCTATCTTGTAGAAAAAGGCATAGCAACAAGTGTTCATTATATGCCAACTCATTATTATTCTCTTTACAAGAGATTTAAAGCAGAAGTACCAGTTACAGAAAAGGTTTGGAAAGAAATTCTTCTGTTGCCAATTTTTCCTGACTTAACGTCAGCGGATCAGGATAAAGTGATCGACGCTTTAAGAGCTTTTAATCCTTGAACCAATGAATAACTTTCAGCTCGTATTTAGAAATACAAAATTTCTTATTTTATCAGAATTTTTTATAAAGATAATAGGTTTCTTTTATTTTATTTTTTTAGCGCGGAATTTACCTATTGATGTATTTGGCCGTTACAATCTCGTAGCTTCATTTGTAGCAATTTTTTCCTTTTTGCCTGATATTGGCATTGGGCTTGTAGTAGTGCGCGAGATTGCTAAAAAAAACTACAATCTGCCACTGCTTCTTGGCAATGCATTTTTTTTCACAGGAGTTATGAGTGTTGTTACAATAGCAGTGATTATTGTAGTTGGATTTTTTGCAGGGTTTTCATCGCAAGTTTTACTCCTTTTGTTTATTTCTTCAGTTACTCTTCTTTTTTCCCAGACTCGTTCTATTCCGCTTTTTTACTTTGACGGGGTAGAGCGCATGGGATACTCGGCGATTCTTAAAGCTCTCAACTCGCTGCTTTTTGTGGCCTTTGGACTTTCAGGATTTATTCTTGGATTTGGGCTTGTGGGCATTATTACAGGATTTTTAATAGGAAGTATTATTAGTTTTGTTGTTACATGGATGGTGTTTTTTGCAAAAAAAATTAAGATATGCTTAAAATTTGATAAAAAAATTATAAAACACTTTGTTTGTGACGGTGTTCCACTTGGGATTGCAGCTTTTTCAAGTCTTGTATATGGGACAATAGATGGGATAATGCTCGAGCGTATGCTTTCAGAGAAAGCACTTGGAATATACTCAAGCGCCACAAAGTTTGGTCCTACCCTTCTTCAGCTTCTTAATGTTCCATTTGTTGTAGCTATTTATCCTGTTCTATCTCGTCTTTCGGGGGATACTATTCGTTTTAAAAGAGCCATCTTTAAGTCTTTGGGAGCTGTGCTTATCTGGTCTGTACCTGCAAGTATTGGCGTTGCGCTTTTTGCTGATATTATCCCAATTATTTTTGGAGAACGCTATAGTCAGGGAGCTGGTATTCTTCGAATTCTTATATTTTTTGTTCCCTTTGCCGCGCTGTCTGCTATCCTTTATAAGATACTGATTGTAGTTCGGAAACAAAATTTATACCTTGCGATTAGCATTATTGGAGTTGTCATTAATATCCTTCTTAATCTATTTTTTATCCCACAATACCAAATCATGGGTGCGGCAATTTCTGCAGTCGCTACACAGATTGTATTGAGCGTAATCTATGGGGCTGTGCTATATTTTTTTGTTTTTAAAAAGTCATGAGAATTTTGCTTCTTGCGCCGATTCACAGAGAAAAAGAATTCCTAAAACAAAAGGGTAAATATCCTTTTTTGAAAGGCCAAGGCCAGCAAAGCTGGGTAGAGGCACTTGAGGAGTTGGGACATAAAGTTTTTGTTTTTAAATATACAGATAGCATATTAATTCCAAATTTTGTAAGGATTTATTTGCAGGATTTTTTGGAGAAGAAAATTGCGGCATGGTATGGGAGGCTTAGAAGGTTTATAGAGAATTATTACTTTATTTCATTTGAAAATATCTTTAAGAACTGGAAACTCCTTACAATCGCAAAAAATGCAAAACCAAATCTAATTATTATTTCAGGAGGCGTTACACCAATATTTCCGCAAACTATTAAAACAATAAAGAATGATTTTAATTGCAAAGTCTTACTTTTTTCTGGCGTAAATCCTGTTACATCCTCAACTCTGGTCGAAAGAGTGATAATAAGAGAAGAAATTATTGACATGGTTGTTGAGAACGATAGAGGATACGCTGGGCTTTGGAAAAAGATGGGAGCGAAAAAAGTGATTGTTTTACCAATTTCATCTGTTGATCCAAAATTGCATAGAAAAGTTCAATTAACAGCGCAAGAACAAGAAGAGTACGGTTGTGATGTTTGTTTTGTAGGCAGTTTAACGAAGAAACGACAAGAAATTCTGAAATCCATTCGGCAAGGTCAGGACAGGCGAGTTGGGGATGACAATTATAGTCTAAAGATATGGGGCGACATACTTCCCATCGTCGGATTACAAGAGGAACTGATACCACATTATCAGGGAACTGCATTTGGAGAAAAAATGGTCAAAATTTTCAATGCTGCAAAAATTGTTCTTAATTTCCAGCCAGTCGATATGATTCATGGAGGAAACATGAGGACTTTTGAAATTCCAGGATGCGGAGCTTTTCAATTGGCGGACAGGGTTTACCCTGATTTTTTAATTATAGGTAAAGAAGTAGTATTATTTAAAGATATTTTCGATCTTAAGAAGAAGATAAGCTGCTATTTACAAGACGAGAATAAAAGACTTAAAATCGCTAAAGCTGGATTTGATAAAGTTTATAAAGACCATACTTATGAAAAACATCTTAAAAAACTTTTATCGCAAGTTAAATAAAAATTATCAATTAGAATTTCTCTTTAAGAAAGAATTAAGTTATTTTAATGGCACAAAAAGAATTCTAGATTTGGGTTGTGGAGACGGTATTTTTTTAGCTTTTGGTAAAAAAAGAATAAGAATAATTGGGGTTGACAGCAATAAGAAAAATGTACTTCTTTGCAAAAAGAAAAAGTTAAACGTCGTTTTTGCGTCTGTAACAAATCTTCCATTTAATAATGATTCGTTTAATGGAGTTCATTGTTCTCATCTTATCGAGCATTTAATGCCAAAAGATGCTCATAAAATGTTGTGCGAAGTATCTCGAGTTCTTAAAAAAGGTGGTATATTTGTGTTATCTACTCCAATTTTATGGAAGGGTTTCTACAATGATTTTACTCACATAAAACCTTACAATCCCGAAAGCATTTTGAGATATCTTGTGGATGATGGTCAAAATAAAAGTTTATCCGATATTAAAGCACGATTTGAAAAGATTGATTTTTATTGGAGGTTTAGGATAATAAATTTTCCTAGTAGATTTGGATATTTGTTAGCTAATTTTTTGTATCAATTTGGTTTGCATTCTCTGACTCGCGATGCATACACTTTGGTTTTGAAAAAAAATAGCATGATCAGTTTTACAAAGATTATGTCAAAGATCAAGAAAAAATATCAACCAAAAGAGTTTTGGGACAGCTGGACAGAGGATTTTATTAAAGACCGTTGGCAAACAGATGTTCATTCACAGCATAAATGGTTTCTTGACAAAGTTAGGCTTTTAAAGCCAAAGAGCATTCTAGAGGTTGGATGTGGGTTTGGGAGGAACATAAAATTTCTTATTGAAAATGGTGTCAAACCAGATTCGATTACCGGAGTAGATATAAGTAGCAGAATGATTAAGTTTGCCAGAGATTATATAAGCAATAACAGAGTAAAACTTTCAGTTATAGCAATTGAGAATTTTGATGAAAGAAAAAACTTTGATCTAGTTTTTACGCATGGTGTTTTAATGCATATTCCGCCAAATAATATAGAAAAAGCTTTAGATAACATTATAAGAATATCGAAAAAACACCTCATTTTGATAGAGCAAAACTATTCGCCTCCAAAATCAGATAAAAGTAGTTCGTATACATTCGTCCATAATTACAAAAGACTGCTTAAGAAGGACAATTTAGATATAATAGAATATCGATCAGACAAAAAGTTAGGGCTTGATTTAATTTATGCTAAAGTACGGTA
>CAZPZA010000010.1:10268-11511 GCA_964590985.1 uncultured Gammaproteobacteria bacterium | reverse complement strand
GCATCGGCAATCATTGAGCACTTAAAAGATCCTTGGAGATCATTAACTTCCTGGAAGAAATTTTTGAAGAAAGATGGATTTTTAATTATTTCAACTTCTAACGTAGCTCATTGGTCAATACGGTTAAGTTTGTTAATGGGAAAGTTTGACTATCGGGAATATGGGATTTTAGACAATACTCATCTTCGTTTTTTTACAACTGAAACATTTAAAAAACTGGTAGCAGATTGTGGTTATAAGATTGAGTATTTTTCGATTGATCCAGTTGGAGGAGGACTGCCAAGAATTAGTAAAGTTCTTTCAAAGTTATGGCCTAATTTGTTTGCATATCAGATGTTGATTAAGGCAAAACCAGAATAATTTTCAATTTGAAATTTAAAATTTTTAATGAAATATAAAATCTAAATTTTAAAATTTGAAAATTTAATTATTGAAAATTCAATGAAAATTAAAAAATGAAAATTAAAAATTCCCTTGATCTTTCAATCTCTATTGTTTCATACAATACAAAAGAGTTATTAATAAGATGCATTAAGTCTATATACAAGCAGACTAAAGGAGTGAAGCTTGAGGTAATTGTTGTTGATAACGGCTCGAAGGATGGAACAATAAAAGAAATATTAAATATTAAATATCAAATATCAAATATCAAATTGATACAAAATAAAAGAAATCTTTTTTTCACAAAGGCGAACAATCAAGCGTTAGAGGTTGCGCGTGGTAAATATTTCTTAATCCTAAACTCTGACACTTATTTTGTAGATAATTCACTTAAGAAAATGGTTGACTACATGGAGAAAAATCCTGACGTTGGAGCATGTGAGGGGCTTGAAATATATGAAAATAACAAATTGGTTCCAACAGCATCTAAGTTTTCAAATCCTCTTATAGATTTTTATGAACTTAGTATTGTAGGAAGCAAATTTAAAAATAAAAAGCTAATCGATAGTTATCGACTTGTAGAATATGATAGAAAAGATAATTTTGAGATAGATGTTGGTTGCGATGCTTTTTTGCTGGTAAGAAAGGAAATAATGGATAAGATTGGTGGTTATGATGAGCGATTTTTTTTGTTTTATACAGAAAACGATCTTTGTTTAAGAATTAAAAAATTGGGATACAGAATAGTACATGTAGGTAACTCAAAAGTTATGCACAGAGTTTCGGCAAGCACGGGAAAACTTGGATGGAGAAAGATGGATTTGTATTACAATGATTTGTTAACATATTATAAAAAACACGG
>CAZPZA010000010.1:0-10168 GCA_964590985.1 uncultured Gammaproteobacteria bacterium | reverse complement strand
GGAGAAAGATGGATTTGTATTACAATGATTTGTTAACATATTATAAAAAACACGGTTTTATAGTCGCCGGAACAGCACTATTTTTATTATTAAACATAGAAGAATTTATTTTAAAGTTGCTTAAGAAAAATGATTAAAAGAATGATCAAAGGTTTACTCCAGATCGCATACTTAATTCCGATACGGGATCGGTATAGATACGACGATGTGGGAATCGCTCTTTTAATTTTAATTATACTCTCTTTATTTTTGCGACTGTACAGGCTTGGTGAGTTAATGCCGTTTATTGGTGATCAGGGATGGTTTTATCTTCCGGCAAGAGACATGCCGATAACTGGTAATATTCCTCTTGTTGGGCCACAAACAAGTCATCCTTGGATTCACCATGGGGCACATTGGACTTATATACTTGCCATTATTTTATGGGTTTTTGACTTTAATCCTGTTCCTCCTGCGTATTTTATTGCTATTTTGGGTGCAATAACGGTTTTGTTATTATATAAAGTCGCAAGCGAATTGTTTTCAAAAAGAGCTGGTTTGATAGTTGCTTTTCTTTATGCGACCTCGCCACTTATAGTTTTAAATGCAAGGATGCCATATCATACCAGTCCAATTCCTTTTTTCACAATTTTTCTGTTTTATGCAGTTTTTAAATGGATGAGAGGAAGAATATATTATTTTCCGCTTATAACTTTTTTAATGGGAGTACTTTATAACTATGAACTAACTACTTTCGTCTTGTTTATCCCAGTATTTTTTATCTTTTTGTACGGTTTATTTAAGAAAAAGGTGTGGGCAAAAAATACATTAAGCAAGAGAATTGTTGTTTATTCGGCATTTTCCTTCTTGATTCCCATGCTGCCTTTTATAATTTACGACACTAGCCATGGCTATAAGCAGACGCTTGGATTTATTGTTTGGATATTTTATAGAGTTATAAAGTTTCCTCTGCAAATTTTTGATTTAAGTGGTGCATCATTAGATTTGCAAAAATTCTTTTCATTAGAGTTCTTTACTTATATTCAACAGCTTATTTTTGCGCCAAGCATTATGATTTCTTTAATAATCCTTATTTTTAGCTTAGTTTATTTCTTTTATTTAATATATAGAAAAGTGAAAAACAAAGATATAGACATAGGATACGTTTTGCTCTTTCTATATCTTATTATTCCGATAACGGGTTTGTTTGTGCACAGAGTACCAATAGAAGCAGATATCCTTCTTTTGTCACCGTTTTTAATAATGGTGATTGCAATTTTTATTGATAAGCTTTTCTCTATACGACTTCTTAAGGCTTTTGTAATAATAGTTGGAATAGGAGTTATTGGCATAATTAACTCATATTACCTTTTTTCAACAGAGTATTTTACAAAAATGGGTAAATCTTCACGTATAACCTTTGAAGAAAGAATGAAGGCGGTTGATTCTATGATAAAGACAACAAAAGGAAAGCCTTATAATCTTGTAGGTAGGGGAGAGCTAAGCGATTTCCCTATGTTTACAATGAATTACGAATATTTACTTTGGTGGAAAGGATACCCACCGACAAAAGAGAATGTGGCTTTAAAAATAGTTGTGTGGGAGAAGGAAGGAGATATTACTATATATCAAGAGCAATAATTTTTAATTTTCATTTTTCCCGCTTCGCAGCGAGGCGAGCTAGCTTCGACTCGTCTTCAGCGAGGCGAGCAATTTTCAATGAAAATTTCTCTAAGATCTTTGTTGATATTTTTTATATTACTTATAGCTTTTTTTCTAAGGGTTTATAAATTGAATGATTTAATGCCCTTTATTGGTGACTATGCATGGTTTTACATTTCAGCAAGAGATATGATTTTGACCGGCGAAATTCCTCTTGTTGGGATTACTTCAAGTCACATTTGGGTTCACCAGGGAGCGCTATGGACTTATCTTCTGTTTTTACCACTTTTAGCATCTAAATTTCATCCAGTAAGCGGTGCGTATCTCACAGCAATAGCAGGAACTCTTTCTGTATTTTTAATGTACAAAATTGGAATGCAAATGTTTTCAAGACTAGTAGGGCTTATTGCTGCGGCTTTGTATGCTACATCGCCACTTGTTGTTATCCATTCACGAGTGCCATACCACACAAGTCTTATTCCTCTTTTTTCACTTTTGTTTGTATTCTTTATTTACAAATGGATAAAAGGAGATGTTCGTTTTTTCCCATTTGTAATTTTTACTTTGGGAATTCTTTATAATTTAGAATTGGTTACAATGATTTTTTGGATTTTTTTAATTTTAGTGTTTGTTTATGGAGTTATCAAAAAAGAAAAGTGGCTAAGAGAAACCTTAAAATTTAAGACTATACTATTGAGCGCTTTTTTATTTTTGCTTGTTATGTTTCCAATGATTATATACGATATTAAAGAATCCTCTGGATTTTTCCAAGCTACTGCTTTTTTTAGAATTATCAAAATTTACCTATTTTCCCCACTTCCTGTGTTGTCTTTTGAAGAAATAAGAGGTATTTTCGCTTCTTTATTTTCTTACAATCAGCGTCTAGTATTTTTGGGAGATGGGATTTTTGCATCTATATTAACAGTGATTAGCTTTTTTTACCTCCTCGTCCGTCATTCTGGGGACTCAGAGCGGAGCGTGGAGGACTCCAGAATCCTCGTTGTTCATAGAGATTCTGGACAAGCCAGAATGACAACAGGTGAGAAACGTGTAAAAAACGAAACTCTTGCGTTGCTTCTTCTTGTACTATGGATCATCATTTCTTTTTCCGCAATTTTGATAAGCGGAACCGCGTCCGAAGCATATGTTCCAATGTTATTTCCAGCTATAATTTTCTCGATTGCTCTTTTTTTAAACTACCTGTCTAGACAGCAAGCTTTTATTGTTCTTATAGTTATTCTGTTTATCGCAATTACAAATACCAACTTTCTTATTACGAAAAATTATCTTATGGATGTCAAGGGAGGCTATGGTTTAGCATTTTCTAAAAGACTTTCAATAACTAAGGAGATTATTAATAAAGCTAAAGGTGGAGAATATAATTTAGTTGGAAAAGGGAAAGGAAGTGGACACAAAACCTTTACCATAAACTATGAATACTTAGCATGGTGGCTTGGATACCCTCCTTCAAGAATTCCTGAAAAGCTGCAGTTTGTTATAGAAGAAAAGTAGATACAGCTGTGTCGTCTGATATAATCTTGAATAACCATGAATATAAAAGCAGAAGGAATTAAACTTTCCGTTGTCATTTTAACAAAAAACGAGGGAGGTGACATTGTCGATTGCGTTGATTGTGTTTCGTGGTGCGATGAAATTATTATTGTAGATGACAACTCGAATGACAAAACGATTGCGGTAGTTGAGAAATTGAAAAATAAGAAAATCAAGGTATTTTCGAAAGCACTTAAAAATGATTTTTCTCATCAGCGAAACTTTGGACTAGAAAAAGCAAGAGGAGAATGGGTTTTGTTTGTAGACGCTGATGAAAAAATAACAGATGCTCTAAGATACGAAATTGAATACATACTTTCATCACAAAATTTACTAGAGCAGAAAAAACGTGGTTTTTATATAAGAAGAATCGATATTATGTGGGGTAGAGAATTAAAACATGGGGAGTCTGGAAACATTAAGCTTTTGCGTTTGGCAAGAAGAGATGCGGGAACATGGATGGGGAAAGTACACGAGGAGTGGAAGATCAAAGGAAAAGTAGGGCAACTTAAAAATCCTCTTTATCACTATCCGCACCAAACGATAACAATGTTTCTAAGAAAGATTAATTTCTATACCGATATAAGAGCGCAAGAGCTATTTCATAAAAGAACAAAAGTATATTGGTGGTCAATTATTGCATATCCTAAGATGAAGTTTATTCTTAATTATTTTATTAAAAGAGGATTTCTAGATGGACTAGCAGGTTTTATTTTTGCTCTTATAATGAGTTTTCATTCGTTTTTGGTTAGAGGGAAGCTGTGGGTACTCTGGCAAAAAAAATGATAGGATCAATTGCTTTTATCATTTGGATTATACTTATTCTGTATCAATACATTGCTTACCTTCTTTGTAGAGGAGGAATATGTTTGCGATTTCCATTCTAATTGGGATTTATTCGTATATTATTTTAGCTTTAGGGTTTTTAGGATATCTTCATAAGCCATATGTAGTTTTTTTGACATTTTTTTATATATTAATCGTTCTTTATTATTATAAGAAAGACATGAAAATGAATTTACTTAGATATTTCGAAAAATCAAGGATACTCCTTAGACAAGGAGTATCCTTAAAAAACTTAAGAGAATCTTATATTTACCTTATAGGATTAGTTGTATTGCAAGCGGTAATTAATCTTATTGGAGCGCTAGGACCAGAACTTGGATTTGATGCGCTATGGTATCACTTGACTCTTCCCAAATTGTACCTAGAAAATCATTCTATCTTTTATATTCCAGGAGGTCTTCTTTACTATTCTGTCATGCCAAAGCTTACAGAAATGCTATATACGGCAGCACTTACTTTTAATGGTGAAATTTTGGCAAAGCTTATACATTTTTGCTTTGGAATTTTGTCCTGTATTGCACTATATAAGCTTTCTAGATTATTTTTTTCTCCTAAAATTTCTTTGATTCCAGTTGTAATTTTTTACTCAAATTTGGTAGTTGGATGGCAGTCTATAACTGCCTATGCTGATTTGCCAAGGACATTTTTTGAAGTAATGGCTTTGTGGGGATTTATCAAGTTTGTAGAAAACAAGGATACTCCTTCAACAAGGAGTATCCTCACAAGAAATGTGTGGCTAATTGAATCGGCTGTAATGCTAGGGCTGGCTATATCGACAAAGCTCTTGGTGCTTGGGTCGCTTTTTATACTCTCTATTTTGTTAATAAGGATACTCCTTATGCAGGGAGTATCCTTGAAAGAGATATTTAAAAAAACTTTTGTCTATTGGGGAGTTACTTTGTTGATTCCATTGCCGTGGTTTGTATTTTCGTACATTCATACAGGCAATCCTATAGATCCATTTTTTACTTATCTATATAAAGTTAGCTTTGATATAGGATTACTAAATCCCCTAAGATTTATAAATGAAACTTGGAGTATTTTTACAAAGGCTACTGATCCGATCTCGCCTGTTTATATGATATTTTTACCCCTTGTTTTGATTTTCTATAAAAAGTTTAGACCAGAGATAAAGCTTGTTGCTATTTATTCTCTTCTTGCTATCATTATTTGGTATTTAACACCAAGAACCGGCGGAGGGCGGTTTATTCTGCCATATTTGCCTGCTTTTTCAATTGTGGCTACTGCTATTATAGAAAAGGTGGGTCGAGGTGTTGTTAAACGACTCCTAAGAGTTGATCTTTACTTAGTTTCAATAAGTCTAGTTATAATAGTTTCTGTAATTTCTCTATTTTATAGAGGAATAGCGAATTCAAAATACCTTCCCGTGATTCTTGGAACGCAAACAAAGGAAGAATTTTTGTCATCAAATCTTGATTTTTCCTTTGGTGATTTTTATGACACTGATGGTTACTTTAAAGCAAATATAAAGCCTACTGATAAAGTACTTTTATACGGTTTTCACAATCTGTACTATGTAAATTTTCCATTTATTGATTCATCTTGGGTTAAAAAGGGAGATTCTTTTGACTATATTGCAGTACAAGATAGCATTTTGCCAAAAAGATTTAAAAACTGGGAGCTCATCTATCTAAATCCGCAAACAAATTTAAAGCTTTATTCCAAAGGAGGCATTAAGTGGTTTTATTAAAGGCGTTGGTTGCTATTTTAATACTGTTATTTCCGTTTGGAGAACTAGGACGTATTAATATTTACAATGAGGTCTCAACTACAATTAACGACATTTTTGTTGCAATAGTTTTAATTGTTTGGTTTATATGGCTGATTTCAACAAATAAGTTCTCTAAAGCATCAAAAAAGCAGTTGACAAAACCTATTTTATTCTTTGTTTTAGTCGCATTTATATCCTTAATTTTAAATAGCAAAGATCTTAAGCTGCCAGAATTCTTAGCGTCCTTTTTGTATTTGTTACGCTTTGTTTCCTATGCAGGAATATATTTTGTTGTTAGCGGATTTAGCATGAGGTTTAAACAAAAGATTACGATGCTTATGATTATTTCAGGGTCGTTAGTTGTTCTTGGTGGATTTATCCAATATTTTTTGTATCCCGACCTTCGAAATTTGTATTATTTAGGTTGGGATGAGCATCTTTATAGATTGTTTTCAAGCTTTTTAGATCCAAATTTTGCAGCTTCGATAATTTCTTTATTCTTAATTTTATTGATATCATTATTGTTTTTGGGGTTTGACAAAAGGTACAAAACAAGGATGTTTCTAATTTTACTGTCGGCGCTTGCTTTTATAGCTCTTTTTTTGACTTATTCAAGAAGTGGATATTTGATGTTTCTCACAGGTGTTACTGTCTTATTTTTAATTCTTGGAAGAAAAAAATATATTGCTATCCTACTTGTAATATTTGTAGTGGGTTTAATGCTTCTTCCCAAAGGTCTTGGAGGAGAGGGTGTTAAACTTTTAAGAACAGCGTCTATAATCTCAAGATCAGAGTATTTGGATAACGCAATAACAATTTTTAAGGACAATCCGATCTTGGGCGTTGGGTTTAACACTTATAGATACGCTCAAAAGAACTACGGGTTTATTGATGAATTTTCGCTTCAAACCAGCCATGCAGGTGCTGGCACGGATAATAGTTTTATATTTGTTTTGGCAACAACAGGAGTTATTGGGCTTGTTTCATATTTATATATGTGGTTTAAAATTATAAAAGGTTGTCGCCTCGTTCTCGTTTCAGGACCAAACCAGCTTGAAGATGACACAAAAGAAAAGAGACGCCAAAAGATTGTGTCTATCGTTATTCTCGCTTCTTGTGCGGGTCTTTTTGTTAATGCGCTTTTTATGAATAGTCTTTTTTATCCATTTGTCATGGAATGGGTTTGGGTTTTGCTAGGTCTTAGGGAAAGTAAGTAATTGTTATTGACTTTTCTGTTTTATTCAAAGCCTCATCGTAAGCTATAATCCTCACTACGTTTTCTCCTTCTTTAAGAGGTAAATTGTAAGAAAAATTATTATATTGATCAATTACAGCCCTAAACCCATTAACAGTAACTTTTACCAAAGGGTCTGTTTGCCCTCTGACTTCTACAATTTTTTCTTCCCCAGAAAAGGATCGTCCATCTGCTGGGTGCTCTATGTTAAGAGTAGGCAAAGAACTCTTGTAGGATATTTTTAAGCTTTCAGAAAAATCACTCTCTTGCCCCTTGCCTGAAATTACTTTTACTTTTATAGTATTTTCTCTTTCTTCAAGGGTTATATCAAAAGAAAAAGTTCCATTTTGTTTGGTTTTGGTTTGGTCTGTTTTTACGTTATTCACATAAAGACTTATTGTTTGATCTGAAGATGCAGTTCCAGATACCACAATTTCAGCGCTATTGGTGGCTGTAGGGAGAGGATTTAGAATAGGAGGAGGAATATAAGAAACATTATCGCCGCTTGCTATATTTGTCTCAGAATTTCTTACTCCAGAAACAAAGAGGGTAAAGCTAATTATCATGGGTATACCAAACTTAACTACTAACAGTGTTATAAAAACTATGCCTAGTAAATTAAAAAGAAGATTTTTTCTTGATGTTTTCTCCAATCTTTTGTAGAGTCTGGAGCGCTTCCGTCTCATGCAGTTATTTTAGCAGATTTTTTATTCTGTTTCGATCTCGTAAGCTCAATACGCATGCCACCCATGAGGTCTAGCTTCGAAGCCTTCTTCAACTATTGCCCAACTACATAACAAAGGTTGAGCCAGTGGTGAGGATTGAACTCACGACCTGTTGTTTACCCTGCCCGCCGAACTTTTGAGTCACGTCTGACGTGATGAGCCGTCTGTCGGACTTGAACCGACAACCTGCGGTTTACGATACCGCCGCTCTGCCATTGAGCTAAGACGGCTTGGCAGGCATTCGAAACAGTTGCTCTACCACTGATCTACGTTGGCTTAGACAGAAAAATAAACACTCATTCTACCACGCTTATCAGGTAAAAAAGCTTGCCCTGCTAAACTTATACAATATATTCTATTAAATTTGTGGCAGGAGAGCAAGAGAGATAATTCATCACAAATTACGCAATTGAAAAATTTGTGATGTTTTTAGATTCGAAGCGGAGTCATTCAAATCCCATTTTTTTACCCCACAAAGCAGGGTTTAGCGACCATTCAAGGATTATTTTTTTATCTTTTGCTTTAATATATTGTAATTCTTCTGCAACCTTTATAACTGTTGGAAAATTTGTGAGCGATATATTTCTTATTTTATTTTTTTTAAAATTTTCTTCTGCTTTTTTCATTTTGTAGGTTATAATAGAAAAGACATAATAAGAGTAAGCGCCAATTTTTCTGATGGCACCAACTGTAGATATTGCACTTTCTCCTGTTGATATAAGGTCCTCGATAACAGCTACATTTTGTTTCTTCTTAAGAAGACCTTCTATTTGGTTTCCTTTTCCGTGATCTTTTGGTTTATTGCGAGCGTAAATCATAGGAAGACACAATATTTCTGCTACCCATGCTGCATGCGGTATCCCAGCCGTTGCCGTACCTGCAACAAGATCGAAGTTGCCTTTGGCCACAATAGTCTTAGAAAGCAAATTTGAAATTGTTTGCCTTTCTCTTGGATAACTCATAATAAGTCTACAGTCCGTATAGACTGGACTCAAAATACCAGATACATACCTATAGGGTTTTTGTACATTAAGAGATATAGCGTTAATCGAAAGAAGAATTTTTGCTACTTTTTCAGGTGTACCTCTCATAATATGTATTTATTTATCAAATTTCTAAGCCCTAGGGCTTTTTTCCGACATATTTGATCAAAATCACTTTTTTTTGAAGCATATATAATTTCCCTAGAATTATTACAAATTAGGTTTTGTCCTACTTTGTCAATACCGGCAATTACTGCATTTTTTACTGTGGCTTTTTGAGCACCGATTCCTGCTGTTAAAATTATAGTCTGCGGAAATAGTTCTCTAATGCTTTTAAGTGTTTTGGCATAGCTTGCGCCCACAAAAATACCTATATTATCATACTGCCAGTCTTTAATAATTTTTGCCATTTTGAGAAAGTAAGGCTCTCCATCAATAGAAATATCCTGGAAAGTTTTAGAATCTGGATTTGATGTTTTAATAAGTAAAATTATTAATTTGTCTTTGTACTCAAAAAAGGGTAGTAAAGAATCTAATCCTAAATTTGGATAAACAGTAACTGCGTCTACGTTCCAATATTCAAAAACTGATTTAGCATACCTTGCAGCGGTGTTCTCGATATCACCTCTTTTAGCATCTAAAATTATAGGAATGTCTTTATAGTGTCTTATTAAGTATTCAATAGTTTTTTTCAAAGACTTTAATCCTTCAATTCCATATGCTTCGTAAAAAGCAATGTTTGGTTTGTATGCGCAAACAAGATTAAAAGTGGCATCAATAATTTCTTTATTAAAAACAAATATCGGATCTTTTTCTTTAAGTAAGTATTTTGGAATTTTCTCCAAGTCTGGATCAAGTCCTACGCAAAGAAGTGATTTATTTTTTTTAACTATATTATTTAATTTTTGTCTAAAACTCATGTATTTCTTAAGTTTAATTCTCCAATTACCTTTTCGATTAACAAGCGGGGGACGTTACTAAATATTATTTTTGCTTTGCTTTTTTTTGAGATTTTTTTATTGAGGTGGAAAAGCTCATCCGCAATTCCACCGGTTCCAGTTAGCACGCCAATAATTTTCCCCATGTCATATAGGTTGGTAAATTCATTAAATGTTCCCCATCTCCCAGAAATTATAATACCTGCGTCACAGTTTGCAGTTGAGATAACATTTCTGTACTTTTTAGAAACATCCAAATCAGATGCAAAAACAAAAGTTTTAGGTACAAAAAATAATTTTTTATATATAGAAACATCGTCCCTTGGGGCAAATTTTTCTTGGCCTTTATTGTCAGTCATAGGAGAAAAACCCCAGACCTCAACTCCTTTTTTTGCTGCCTCATATGCGACAATGTAGGGTATTCCTGATCCTGCGCCAGTAATTACGACAACATTTTGAAGAGCAAGTTCGTGTCCTGTTTGTTTGGCAATATGAACCATTTTAGAATCAAGTTCATT
>CAZPZA010000009.1:0-15775 GCA_964590985.1 uncultured Gammaproteobacteria bacterium | reverse complement strand
TTATCGCCCTTATTCCACAAGCCCCCACACCAAAACTGCATGTTTATGGTGTGAGGATAAACCGAAACGTGGAGAGGGCCTAAGTCTCAACCAGCTTGTAGCCTCTCGTTTTTACGGTCTTTATTTCGTAATGACTGTTTTGGTGTTTTAGTTTGTTTCTAGCTCGGGCCACCAATCTATCTATTGCCCAATCAGAAACGCCAAGGCTTTCCACCTCTGGCCAAACGTTTTGCACTATCTTTTCTCTATCGCAAATTGCTCCATTATTTGCTTTAAGAAAGCTAAAAAGAAGGTTTTCTTTTTTTGTAAATTCAACTATATTATTTGAATTCTTTTTTTCATCATGTTTTATATAATATTCAAAAATGGGGCTAAAAAATTTTACTTTATTGTTTTCCTCTTTTATAAATCCCATATCCCATAGGTATTTTGCTTTTTCTTTTTCCACATTGGTTAAGTTTTCGCTGTTGACTAACTTAATAAGAACGTCTTTTTCTCTATCCTGCAGGCTATCCCAAAGCTCTTCAGACGCAAGCACAATCCTTTCGTCTTTAACCAAACCATCAAATATATTATTGTTACCAAACGGATGGTTCTTTTCTTCTGAAAGAAAAACTAAAGCAAGTTGCAAGTATTGAACATACCCATCAACCGCATCAAACAATTCTTTCTCTATTTTTGACGACACATTAATCCCAGAATGCCTAACGTACATATTAAAGATTATTTTTATGTCTTCTTTTTTTGCTGGCTTTATATAGACATTGCGGGAAAAAGCAGACAGAGACGATTTTGCAAAAATATTGGGAGATAAAACATCAAGACTTCTATAACTTGTAAAAACAAAACAAAGCTTGTTGTGCGTTGACTCTTTTAATCCCTGAAGATTTGCAAAAAACTCTGCTGTTAGAAAATCTTTTATTCTGTCAAAGCGAATTAAAAATATGGTGGGCATTATGCCCGCCTCAACCATAGTGACTAGGCTTTTTCTAACACCCTCTATCGTCATGAATGGGTCTTGAGATCGAATGGCATTTGAAAAAAGCTTTTCTATACTGTTTTTTATTTTATTGTCTAAACCTTCCAAGCAATCTACTATTCGTTTAAAAGTAAGCGTCCAAAAAGAAGAAATGCCTAATTCAATTAGATCGTTTAAATCCACTGGTATAAAAAGATAAGAGGTGGAGCCGCTGATATATTTCCTTGGAACATCTTTGTGATTAATAAAAAAGCGAAGAAAGTTGCTAATTCCAACTCTTTTCATACCAATTAAAACTACCCAGTGTCGCAATTTTATATTTTCCCCCAATTCTAAAGCTTCTTGCTGACGAAAGGTTATTGGATATTCTGCTTCAATAATAGGGCTCTTCATAAACTTACCTATTGTAGTGCAAAAATTACTTCTTTGCAAACCTAACTAGTATTTGTTCGTCTGAATTTATGTTCTTCGCCAAAGATAATTTTCCATTCTCTTCTCTACTGTTTTGTGGTACGGTAATTAATCTAAAAGCCGATGGGTAGGAAATTGAAATTTTAAAAGGATATTCTTCTGTCCCTGGCTGCTTAAAATATCGTAATATATATGAAAATGAATGTTTATCAACAAAGGGTGCTTGGGGCAAAGAATATTGAATATCTATTTTCTGTTTCTTTCCCGAGACAACGTTGACCAAAAAGCCAAAAAATGACTTTCCGTCTTCAACAGTCTTTTCAACCTCGAGTGTATTTGGCAAGACATTCTTGTCTGACTCGTAAATTTGCGGATCTAAAACCGCATCAATAATTTTTTGGGGCTTGCCATCTATGGTTATAGATAAAAGTTGTGCCTTTTCCAGAAGAGCAATTCTTAAATAGTTTTTGTAGTCTCCTTTGAATCGTTTCTTATTGTCGTAATTGTTGTAATAGACAGAAAGAGTTGCAGAAACAGTCCCCTTATCGTCTATAATTATGTCGCTTCCCACCGTTCTTTTGATAGAATAATTTGTTTTGCTTGATCCTAAATTTGCTTCGTTTATACCGATGAAGTCAGAAATAACACCATTTTTATGCAGTCTTCTATCCTTCCATAAAGCTGAAGACCAATTATTGACTGTAAAAAAATCTTGTATGCTTTTATTGGCAAAAGCAAACAGAAAATGTTTTTCGACTAGTGAGTCAGACACTATTTTAGATAAGGGGGCATAAAAACTTTTTTCTAAAGACCCTTTTGCTAAAATAGTGTTGAAAAGTGCTCTTATAAAGTCTCTTTTTGAATTTGATAGAAAAATTTCATAAAAATTATTTTCATTAACTTCTTTCTTATACTCCGCAATATAAATTGGTCCCATCAAAGACACAATTTTTTTGATAAAAGAAGTATCTATAGCAAAAACCCCATCCGCTTCTATATTTGTTATAGCATTTAGAAAAAAAGCTGATTTTGACGCTGATTTTGCAAAATCAATATCGAAATTGCTGTCTCTAAAATACCAATGCTTTACACCAAGATGTCTTCTAATTGGGTATGGAGGCTCTATATGCCCTTTAAGCCGTCTATCTAAACTTTCGACATCGTGCATTGAAAATTTTTTAATTCTACCTTCTTCTATTGTCAATAAGCCATAGGAATTAATTAATCCGCCTGTTGGCCTAAGCTCCAAATTGTCCTGGAAAAGCACTAAATAAGTTTTTTCTCTGTCAAAGCCAAATATTTCTGGTAAAATATCTGTGGCGTTTGCACCAATCTTAATTAAATAACCAAAATCTTGCAAAAGCCAGTCTTTACTTCCTGCCTTTTGCAAGAAAAGCACAGAATTTCTAAGCATGTTTGAAAAAGACGCAAAATCGTTGTTTGCGTCTTTGCTTTTTCCCTGAAAAACTTTTACAAAACTTTTGAAAGCTTCTGCTAAATAAATTTCTGCCAAAGACTCATTCTCACCAGTATTAACACCTTTAACGATAGGTTCTACTTGTTGCTCTTTGCCTATAATTTTTGCTTGCGTAACAAGAGCTAAAGATGCAGTTTTGGCAATCTTAAAATAGATTCTTGAAAACTCTCCTTCTCTTTGAGCTTTTGACAAATTTCCTGCAGTAAAACTTTCCTTTGCGCCCTCCAGCGATTTAAATCCCACAAAAGAAAAAAACCAAGTCGTAAATAGTGGCAAAAGCAAAAGAAAAACCAAACCCAAAAGTCCTGCTAAAGGAAAAGGGTTAAAATTATCTTTATAACTATGTAGGCGCTTATAATTTTTTTCCTCCAGCCCCGTAAACTCTTTTTTTAAAAAGATAGACTTAATTCTATTTTGCAAGCTATAATTGTCTTCTAACAAGTACTTTCCGCGGCTAGGCAAGAAAATTTTTTGTTCTTTTTGTTTCTTTGATTTTATAAAATCTATCTTTACTTCTGGATTTGCTTTTTGAATCATGCGTGCCAAAGAAATTTGAGTAGGAGGATATTTTGGAAAAAGGTAAAAAATAGAATAAGCATCATGCAAACTAAAAACTGCTTCCAAAATTCCAAATATTGCATCCTCCAAAAACAAGGGATAAGTTGATCTAAGTCCATCGGACTCAATCCTAACTCTTCCATTTTCCAATGCGTCATGTATAAGCCTGTTTGCATGGAGATCTTTCTCAACAACATCGCCAAGAATAACTGTCTTTATCCAACGACTGTCATTAAGAAGTAATTTTGGCAAATAGTTCTTGCCTAAATCTTTCCTTTGAACTGTAAAAATAAGTTGGCCGCCATCAACTTCTATTTTCTTTGTAACTTTCTGAAGAAAGTTTTTAGTTATTGTTCTATCGTCAACGATAAATGTGAGCGAATAACGATAATCTGGAATCGAAGGAAATTTTGAGACGTAGGGAATGTAAACCAGTCTCTCTGTCGTCTTAAAAATTTTTGATTTTCTTCCAACATATACTACTAAGAATTCCTGGCTTAATTTTTCTGCCAAAGCTTCTCCAATCTTGCCTTCTTTATCGAGAACTAAACAAGAAGCGTCTGCTTGTTTCTCTGTTGTTATAAAACCAGGTCTTTTCATTTTTTTAAACTATTTTGAGCTTAAAGCTTTCTTGACACACATGTCTGCTTTTTGATTTTTTTCTCTTGGAATGTGTTTGTAAAAAATTGGAATTCTAATTTTTGCTTCTTTTTCTCGTAAAGAATTCAACAGGCTTTTTAATTTTGAATTTTTAACTTTATATAGTCCTCTTATTTGAGAATACACAAGTAGCGAATCTAAAAAAAAGAAGATTTTTTCAAAATTCAAATCTTTTTTATTTTCAGCCGCCCAATCCAGTGCTTCCAAAACCGCCCTGTATTCTGCAATATTATTGGTTGAGAAGCCAATTTTTTTTCCAAATCCAACAATCTCTCTGTTGTTGGAATCAGCAACAACAACGCCTATTGCAGCAGGCCCTGGGTTGCCTTTTGCTCCACCATCTGTAAAAATGTTTATAAAGTTACTCATTTAAGCATTAAAAGTCTAGCAGAAAAAAATATTTTTGCCAAGAAGATTTTTATTATTGTTTTATTTGCGCATGTATCTTCGTTGGGAACGACGGAAAATATGGTACAAAATTAAAAATATTGGGGTCTAAAAGATAAGTGGATTATGCTTTTGGTTTTACAATCAAGATTCTATCTCTATCTTCTCCTTCTGACTCTGAAGTAACTTCTTTATCCTCTTGTAATAATAAATGAATAATCCGTCTTTCCCATGGTTTTAAGTTTGAAATGGGAATTTCTCGATTCTGTTCTAAAGCCTTCTCTTTTATTTGCAAAGCCAAGTTTTTCAACCAGTCTGCTCGATTTTTTCTGTAATTTCCAACATCCATCGACACACGAACAAATTTGCCCAATCTCTTGCTTATACACAAAGAGAGAATAATTTGCAAAGATTCAAGCATGTTTCCATGGTAGCCAATCACAATACCGCTATCTTTCGTGTCCAGAATTACATCTGCTGTTTCTTCTTCCTCATTTGCCAACACATCAAAACTGCCATCAATTGCCAAAATCTTTAATAATTCTTCTGTTGTTTTTTGTATTATTTTTTTATCTTTTTCTTCCACTCTTCAAGACCTCCCAGTCCCAAAATACGATATTGCTGTATGATACCAAAAATCGTAAATGTATTCCAGTACAGAGATAATCCTATTGGAAAGGTATAAGAAAAAAATCCAATCATTGCCGGAAATATGAATAGAGATTGTGTTTGAAAAGCAGTAGCAAAATCCTCTTTTTTTTCTTCTTTTGGAAGACGCATTTTTTCCTCTCTCGGTTTTGGATTAACAAGCATCTTAGACATTATAAATTGCAACACTCCTGTGGCTATTGGAATAAAAAGAACCACAATTCCAAAATCTCCCAAAAGTTGAGACGGTCCTTCTCCAAGTGGGAGACCAAAAAAACTCAAATCCCAAGGAGCTGTAAGTTCAAGATTCCTTGCAAAAACCAGTTTGTTTGCTTCTTTGATCGATTGTTCAGGACCATTACCGACAATTCTTTGGAGCAGTGTGTAAAGCCCTATAAGAATAGGCATTTGAATAAGAACGGGAAGGCAACCTGCAAGAGGATTAACGCCGTGCTCTTTATAAAGCCTCATTGTTTCCTGCTGAAGTCTTTTTGCGTCTCCCTTGTGTTTTTCTTTAATTTTGGATAAGTGCGGTGTTAGTATCTGCATTTTTTTAGAAGATCTAAGCTGCGAAGTAACCAAAGGATAAAGAAAAAGACGAATTACTATGGTTAAAACAACAATAGAAAAGCCTAATGCGTATGGAATATCCAAAAAATTTAAGGCGTGATATATCGCCACAAGAATTGTGGCAAGAGGCTTAAGAATAATAGCGTCAAACATAAAATCTTTAATTTAATAAATCTTCTTTTTCAAGCATGCTTTCAATAGCCAAATAAAAATCTTTTTTTGTTTTTCCAACGGCTTCTTTATTGGCTGAAAATAGAAAATCAAAGCCCTGCTTTGTTTTGCCCAAAAACTCAAACAAAACAGCATAGATTAGCCTTCTTATCCTATTTCTTACTGTTGCTCTTTTGTCTATTTTTTTAGACACCAAAATAGCATATCTATTATGCAAAAGGCCGTTTTGTTTTATTCTGGCATTAAAAAAATGTGACGGAAAAAATAGAGCCTTCTCAAACCTAACTTGAAAGGGCAATCTGTATTTCTTTGCCAACATTAATTACATTAAACCCCAAGTCTTTTTCTTTTTTTATCTTTTCTTCGTTTAAGAATCTTTCTGCCGCTTCCGAAAGATGCTCTTTTCAAAAAACCATGCTTTCGCTTTCTTTTTGCTTTTTGCAGCTTTACAAATTTATGCATAATAAAACCAATCCTCATTATACCATACCAAAAACCCACTTGCTATGGTTTGCGATAGTAATACTTCTTGCAAAAAGTTATCCACATCTATAAACTTTCAAATGCTTATGAATATGGAAAACAGTGTTTTATGGAAAAAGGTATTGGGAGAAATAGAAGTAGAGATTTCGCGTGGCAAATTTATAGCCCTTTTTAAGCCAACCTCTCTTTTGTCTTTTGAGAAAAAAGTAGCAACCATTGCCTGTCCATCAACAATGGTCTTAGATCTTCTGCAAAAAAGCTTTTTCCAGCTTATCAAAAAGACTTTAGACAAATATACAGAAAGCGACACGCAAATAATATTTGTGCCAAAAGCAATGCCTTCTAACAAAGAGCAGTACTTGACAAGTCCTCTTTTTAAAAATATCGAAGAGAAGATCAAGGCTCCTGTTCGTTTACCACGCTTAAATCCTGATTATACCTTTGAAACCCTCGCGGTATCAAGCAGCAATCAACTTGCCTATGTCAGCGCAACTGCTGTTGCAAAGAAGGTGGGAAAAGCATACAATCCTCTTTTTATTTATGGGCCTGTTGGGGTAGGAAAAACCCATCTTATGCAAGCAATTGCCAATGAGGTCTATAAAAAAAATCCAAGCCTAAAAATTATCTACATCACATCAGAAGAGTTTACCAACGAAGTGGTTGAGGCAATACAAACAAATACCACAACCAAAATGAAGAAAAAATTTAGAAGCGTTAATCTTTTGATAATTGATGATGTGCAATTTTTTGCGGGAAAAGAAAAGGTCCAAGAAGAGGTTTTTCATACCTTCAACACGCTTGTTGACGAAGGCGGACAGATAGTTCTTTCCTCTGATAGACCTCCTGGTGAAATTAAAAAATTGGAAAAAAGGCTATCTTCTCGATTTTCAGGGGGACTAACTGTTGACATTGCGCCCCTTGACTTTGAACTAAAAACAGCCATTTTACTTATAAAAGCGAAAAAATATGGGATAGATCTAGCCATAGATATAGCCCAAGTTATAGCCAACACCGCAGAAGATGCCAGAACACTAGAGGGAAATCTTTTAAGAGTTATTACAGGGGCAAAAACAAAAAAAACAGAAATAACAGCGATGCTTGTTGGATCTTTGTTAAACAACAACAAAGAAAAGCGCCTTACACATTATCATCCAGACGATATTGTAAAAAGCGTATGTTCTTTTTACGATGTTAAACCATCGCAAATTAGAAGCGCCAAAAGGAATGCTTTTCTTGTCAAGGCCAGACAAATCTGTATGTATTTTCTAAAAAAAGAGCTAAATCTACCATACGCTGTGATAGGTAACCTTTTGGGAGGAAGAGACCACACAACAATTATGCACGGCGTTGAAAAAATAGAAAAATATTTTTCTATCAAAAAAAACAATGGGGAAATAATGGGGATATCTTCTTATTTAGAAAAACATTATTTACAAAATCAATAATTTTTAATTTTTTCAACTTTTTATACCCCGTCTTTTCCACAAGATATCCACTTTTATTTTTGCTTTTACTTGTTGCTTTTTTCCACTTTTCCATATAAACTACTATAACTACTAATATATAAATACACGAAATGAAGGTTTCTTTATTGTCTGAAAACCTACAAAAAAAAATACTTTTCGCAAATCACGCTGTTTCAAACCGCGGACAATTACCTATTCTTTCAAACTTTCTAATAAAAGCAAAAAAGGGAAATTTAATCATCAAGTCAACAGATCTTGAAATAGGGATAAGCATAGAGATTCCTGCCAAGGTAGAAGAAGAGGGGATAACCGCAGTTTCGGCTAAAATTTTTTCAGAGTTAGTAAGCATGATTCCAGCAGGAAAAATAAATTTGAATTTAAATAAGCATGGATTGGAATTAACAACAGAAAAAATAAAAACAGTTTTTCAAGTATCTACACCAGACGAATTTCCAAAACTATATGAAAATATTGGGGAAGAAATTATGACAATAAAAAAGGAAGATGTAACTAAGATTTTTAATAAGGTTATTTTTGCAACAAGTCAAGAAAACACAAGACCCATTCTCTCCGGAGTTTTGTTTAAAAAACAAAAAAACAAGCTTCTGGTAGTTGCGACAGATGGATATAGACTCTCTTTAAAAGAAAGTGTTTTGGGAAACAAAGAAGACCTAAAAGGAGAAGTTTTGCTAATTGTGCCAACAAGAGTAATTAGAGAATTAATTGTGATGAGCAAAAACGAAGGAGATATAAAAGGATATATTGCAAAAGAAAATAACCAAATGGTTTTTTTGCAAAATGGCACGGTTTTGGTTGGAAGGGCAATTGAGGGAGAATTTCCAAATTATGAAAAAATAATTCCAGACTCCTTTTCAACGAAAACCTCTTTTGATAGGGAAGAACTTCAGAAAGCTATTAAAGCATGCTATGTTTTTGCCAGAGAAACAACCAATGTTGTTAGATTTTCTATAAAGAAAGAGAAAATGATTGTTTCATCAAGCGCCCCTTCTGTTGGAGAAACCAGCGTTGATGTTGAGGCAAGAATGACAGGCGAAGAAAATGAAATTGCTTTTAATGGTCGCTACTTATTGGATCTTTTGTCCAATATTGAGGAGGATACGATGTCTTTTGAAATGAGCGGGTCTGTAAGCCCTGGTGTTTTTAAAGTAGAAAAAGACCCAACCTTTTTACATCTTATAATGCCAATTCGCGTTCAGCAAGGAGGTTAAGGGATGATTGCGTTGATATGATTTCTTTTGGCAAGAATTATCCACTTATAATTTCACTCTCAAAAGGCGCTGCCACAATTTTCATTGGTACATGATTTAATCCTGCAAAAAACAACCCTTCGCCTACAGCCTCTGACAAAAGAAGTTGTTTTTCCTGATTAGAGAGATAAAATGTCTTAACTATGGTGTCAATTTCCGAAGGACTTTGTTTTAGAAGCATTTGGATAGATGAATTCGATAGGATTGCTTTACCATAGTCAGTGGCCAAGAAATCCCTAACGTCTTGGGTGACAGTGGTTAGGCCAAGAAAATGTTTTCTGGCTCTTTTTGCCATGCTATAGACAAAAGAAGCAGAGTCTTCATATTTCATAACATACCAAGCCTCATCAATTACTAATAGTCTTTTTTTGGGAAACTTTCTTATTTTGGTCCAGACAAAGTCTAAAATTATATGGATTGCAATTGATCTTAACTCGCCCTCAACCTCCTTAATAGAGAAAACAGTAAATGGGTTTTTTATATCAAAATTCGACCGCTCGTTAAATATGCCCGAAAGAGAGCCTTTTATAAACTTTTCCAGACGCAAAGATAGGTCGGCCGATGCAACATCTTGCATGTTAATAAGGGTTTTATATAAGTCTTCCATAAGAGGGGGCTGTTTTGTCTGGGTTTTGGGATCCACGGTTATGCCTTTTTGCCTATAGGTTTCCATAAGAGCTCTGTCTAGTATCGCATCATGACTAGGGTCTAGCTCTCCTAAGACTATTTTAAGGAGAGCGTGTAAAGACAGGACTTTAAGACCTAGCTCGTTTTCACCTTGGGTGTAAAGTCCAGTAAGATCAAATGGATTTATTTTGACAAAAGAGGAAGGAGCAAAAGAGACAAATTCTCCGCCAACATTTTTTGCTATAGATTCATATTCTCCTTCCGGATCAATGATAATTATTTCTGTTCCAAACATAAATTGGCGCATGCTTTCCAGCTTTATAAAAAAAGACTTACCAGCGCCCGATGTTCCAAGCACCACTTCATTTGCGTTTTCCAACGAAAACCTGTCAAAAATAATTAAAGACCCATTTTGCTGATTTGTTCCATATAAAATGCCTTTATCTTGCGTAAGGGTTGCAGAGGAAAAAGGAAAGGTAGAGGCAAGTGATGTGGTATCCATGTTGCGGTTAAAATATAGCCTGTCTTGCCCGATAGGAATTGAGGATTTAAACCCATCTTCCATTTGAAGAGTGGCTGTTTTCCCAACCATAAGAATAGAGGAGAGCGTGGACTGAAGTCCCTTGCTTGTTTGGTTAAGATCAGAAATTGTGTCGCTCTCGATGGTAATATAAAGGCTAAACTGAAAAAATCTTTCTATGCCTTTGGCTAATTCTTCTTGAAGACTTAATGCGTCCTCAAGAGTTGCCTGCACTGTTGGATTGATTAGTTGTCCGCTTTGAGACTGTATAGAGACTGTTGCCTCAAGTTCTCCAATTTTTCTTTTAAGATCAGAGAGAATGCTTGATATCTCTTTGGGATATATAAACATAGAAATATTTAAGGAGTGATTAAAATCAATAAGAGGAGACAGCCAGTTGGCTGAAACAAACCTAGGGTACCCAACTACAAAAAATGTTTTGTAAAATTTTTCACCTATCCTTATATAATTAAAATCTATTTCTACAGAAGACGGTGCAATAACATCAACTACGGGTAGAGCTTTTTGATCGTCTTCTGATAAGCGCAATATTTGTTGTGAATGTTCGCTATTGTAGGAATCGTGAAAAAGCCTAATGAGCTCTTCTTTATTTAATTCCTTTGCAAAAAGACCCAGCTTTTTTAATTGTACATGCAAGGATTCAGATTTTATTTTAAGCGCGTTTTTTGCAGATTCTAGAAATGAACTTTTTGATCGTTTTGTTGCCGTAGTTTCAAGATACGAGTAGGGAATAACAATATAAAACTTTTTGTCCAACACCGTGTTTATTTTGACAATGGAGGTAGCGAAATCTTTGTATTGTTTTATTTTTTCAGAAAGCGCTTGATTTTTTGTCTTTTTTTGTTCCATTTCCAAAAGCATTAGGTAAGAGGAAATATCTATTTTTTTGTTTCTTATCAATATTTGAATAGGGAATGATAAGGAGTTAAGAAGCGAGCCATAGGAATATAATTTTGCGTATTTTTCCTCGTCTGACAAAAGCGAAAAATTAACAGGGGATACTTCTATTAGAAGACACGCGTTTCCACCCGAAAGAAGAACTATGTTTTCTGCTATATCTTCTATTTCTATAAATCTTTGAGTTGTTGCTTTTATTTTTTGGGCAGCGTGTTTCATGTTATTTTGGTTGATTTCTCAAATAAAGATTTTCTTAATTCTTCTCTTGCATCTACAGATACGACTTCTATAGGAGCAACTATCTCGTTTTGCATGCTTATTTCTATTGTGTCAAATTTATTTTCGCCTTTTGGGTCCTCAAAGATCAAAGTATAGACTCCGTTTGGCAAAGGAGTTGCAGAAGCGAAATAACCAACTTGGCTTGTTTTGAATGCCCTTACTGGATTTTCTTCTTTGTCTCTGATTTCGACCAAAATGCCTGCTAGCGGATTTCCTCTTGGGTTCTTAACTATTCCAGTAACAACATTGGGAACAGTTGGCACTATGGGAATCCCGACTCTTTTACTCATTTCTTGTGGAATTTTCCTGACGTTGGGAGTTTGAGGCATCGGTACTTCTGCTACAGAAGGTTTAAAAACATTTTTCTTGTCTAAATTAAGTTTCTTCTTAAGTTCTACAATTTGTTCGGAAAGCCTTTCTTTTTCTGTGAGCGTTTCTTGTAGTTGTTGTTCTAGGGCAAGAAGCTTTTTGTGCGCCTCTTCTGCAAGAGATTGGTCGCTAGTTACTTCTTCCTCTTTTAGCTTTTGTTCTTCGGTTTTTATCTCTTCTATTTTTTCTTCAAGCTTTTCTTCTTTTTTTTCAAGCTCTTCGTTTTCATTCTGGATTGTTATTTCAACAGAAGGAGGTGTTTGGGCAGAAGGAGCAGTTGGTGGCTCTTGTGTTTTTGGTTCTTGAGGAACAAAGGGAATAGTTGTTTGTTTTGCCAAAGGCGCTTGAAAGTCTGTTTTGGATTTAGGGGGCATATGTATGCCTAGCGCTGGTTGTTTGTAAACGTATTGAGCTGGGCTAAAAATAGATTTAATAAAATTTGCCGTCATTGCATCTGCTGGTCTTCCGCCTATTGGCACAAAGGCGAAAACAATCCCTATTAGGACTAAAATTACCGCAACGGGTGCGCTTATTAAATAAGTAAGTGGTAGAGAAAAAACCACCCATCCGCTTATTATGCCTACTGCTAAGTAAGCAAATTGCTTAACTGTCATGTCCCCAATCAGCTTAAACTGAAAACCCGTTACATCTTGTGGGATAGGATGGTTATCCATAAACTATGTAGCAATAGCATATAGCGTGAAAAATTATATTGCAAGATTATCAAAATAGGTCAAACCTTATTAAGAATATGGATTATTTGTGAAAATATGTCTTGACAGGTGGCAAAACCTGATATAATATTGCTATAACTATGTTGCAGAAAGTAATTCGAGTTGGCAATTCTTCAGCAGTAACTATTCCAAGAGAGTTTCTTGAAGAAGTGGGGCTTATGGTTGGAGATAGGATCGAAATTGCAGTAAGGAAAAAGCCCATAAAGATTGAGATAATGCCCCGCAAAAAAATTTTGCGCAAATCTTCAGGCATAACTCCTTCGTTTGTGCTATCTGTAGATGAGTTTATAAGACAATATAGGCCTGTTCTTGAGGAGCTTGCAAAAAGGTGAGGAAAATTAAATACATAACTCCAGAGCAAGCTATTTTCTATCAGCAAAAAATTGTTAAGGCAACAGGCGGTAGCGTTGGCATTCGAGATTTGGGACTTTTAGAATCAGCTCTTGCGCGACCCCAGTCCACATTTGGAGGTCAAGATCTTTATCCTTTGATAATTGATAAAGCAGCAGCCCTTTTTCATTCGATGATTTTTAATCACCCTTTTCTTGATGGTAATAAAAGAACAACATTGGGTGTTGTATATGAATTTCTAAAACAAAATGGATACAGACTTATAGCCTCAAATCAAGAGCTAATTGACTTTCCGCTTCGGGTGGAGAACCACCATTTAAGCATTGAGAAAATCGCAAAGTGGATTAAGGAGCATGCGAAGAAGCTGTAGATTCTATTTGCTTTCTTATTTCCTCTATTTGTTCTTGGTTGCCTGCGGCGTTTAGTCTGTTAGTTAATTCCAAGAATAAATCATCCTCCATTTTTTTAAAATCTTCTTTGGAATAAGTTTTCTCTCCGTTTGCCATTTCAAGAGTTGCTTTTTGCATTTGGAAGCGAAGCCTATTTTGGTAATCGGCAGAAATTAGCGCCCAGCAGGCTTGTTCAACTTCAAACTTTTTATCAGCAGAAAACGAGCCTGCTTTTTCAAGCAAGCCTTTTTTTACATCTTCCGAAAAAGGAGCAATCTGTATTAGCTGTTTTGCGGTTATCATGGCTTTAGATTATCCTACACCCGAAGTTCTATAAAAGTCAAGAAAACAGTTGGTTTTTAAGGATTGGTTAATCTTTTATCTTTTAAGACCATAAGAAGATTTTGGAAATAATTAAGAATTTTAGGAAGCTCTCTGTATAGATCTTCCGCCAATTCTTCTTTATACATATGGACAGAGGCGTTGCGCCAATCAGTCATTTTGAGCCAAAAATCGTCGTAATCTATTAACTGTTGCGTGAATGCTTCACGAAAACATCCCTTAGGAGAATTGCAAATGACACCTAAGTTTTCTTCTAGGAATGTTTTGAGGAGTTTCCAATAAAGATCAAAAGTGAATTCAAAACGCTTGATGGCAGAGTCTCTTATAAATTCATTCTTTTCTTGTTTTAGGACTTTGGATAAGCGATCTATTGCTTTTTGGCAATCTTCAAATAAAACATCAAGCTTATTCATATATTTATACTTACTAATAAGTCTTAACTTAACATTTCTATGTGTTGCTTAGCAATCTTTCTAAAATTATCACTAACTTGGCTAAAGTCAACGAGGTCAATTTTATAAAGTGTGGGCACATTCTCTACTTCATCTAAGATATTAAACCATGATTCAGGCGATATTCTTTTGTGGCCTTCTATGCCTACATCAATATCAGAGCGATTGTGAGATTTGCCAATTATACGTGAGCCAAAAAAAAATACTTTGTATCTCTTAAGATCGATGTGTCTTTTCATAATCGTTAAAAGCTCTCTCTTTAATTTGTCTTCTGGATAGAATTCAAGCTTCATAGTCTATAATGGTAATTTACCATACTTCTTATTGGTTGTAAATTGATGAGGCGACAGCGTGGTACAAGGTGGCACCTTGACAAAGGTGCAATCTTTGCAACCTTCAAAATCGCAAGCGGTTATCAAATAAAAAACCTTCTAAATCTTCGTCCAGTTTTAATTGTTTTATGACCTCTTTTAATTCTTCTTTTGTCATAATTTTCTATTATTTTAAAAAGTGGCCGGAGGAGGGGCACCGCCCACACGAGTACCCCTTTGAGATTTACTGTTTTCTTGCATTTTTGCCGAGAAAGCTCTGGTTCCTGCTAAAATTGCTTCTTTGTTACCAGTAAATATCGCAGCTCCTACTCCTCTCAAAAATCCAGAAAAACCTCTTAATTTTTTCCCTGTTTCTCTAAATGTATCTTTTAACTGTTCATGGGATTGAGTTTCGATTCTTCTAATTCTGTCTGCTTCTTTGTTTGGCGCACTTAAAAATTCAGATATTGTTTTACCGATATTTTTTAACTTATCAAAGAATGGTGTTTTGGGTATTTCTGTAGGCGCTTCTATTTCTGCAGGTGCTTCTTTATATGTTGGAACATGCTCATTGGTTCCTTTTAGTAGTCTATAAAGCTCTTGTAGTCCTGGTTCTCTATCAAGACTAAGAATGTTCCTCCCCCTTTTTTGAAATTCTTCTGCCCGTTTCGATATTTGTGATCTTATTTCTTTTCTACTTATTGATTCCTTGTTGGAATAGGCTATGCCTTGGATTTTTAATAGCTGATCTAATCCAGCATCTCTCCATACACTAGGCTCCTCGGAGGATATCCCAGAATGTTTTTTCCTAGCCCTCTCCGCCGCAATTTCCTCCATACGCGCCCTAATTCTGTTCTGTATTTTATCTTTCGTTATAGGGTCGCCTTCTACGTTATAAGTTGGTTCTGTTTGTTCTTCCATTTTAACTCTTTCTAATTTATTCATATAAAAGTATTTTTGTCGCACCAATTTGTTTGTTTATAACTAATAGATTGCTATACTAGCACAATTGATGTAATAATGCAAATTTGACTTGTCAGATATAATGGTGGAGCGATATTTTTATCTTCTTTGCTGTGTCCGGAGGATTTCCCTGCCCAAAGGGCAAAAGATTTTTAAAAGTTCCTCTTGCAAAGTTTTTCTCTCATTGGGGACGAGTGTATTTTTTTCCTTCCTAAAATCCTCAAGCCTTTTTTGAAAAAAGTGCTGCAACTCGTATTCTTTTGGAGAGGCAGGGTCGCTGACATCTGTAATTAAAAAATTGCCAGCATTGTCAAGTCTTATCTGGTAGCTATGTAGTTCATCGGCATTTTCTGCCAAAGCTACATTAGGTATGTTGACTGCTTGAAGCCCACGAAGCATCTGTAGTCTTTCTGCCTGGGATTTTTTAAGGAAATAATCTCCA
>CAZPZA010000008.1:13168-15934 GCA_964590985.1 uncultured Gammaproteobacteria bacterium | reverse complement strand
CCATTACTCGAATTTTGGCAAAATTTGTTGTCTGGGGTTTTATTAACATAACTTAGCTCATCCTAACACATAAAAAACTCTTTTGCAATATAGAAATCCTATATAATCTTATCTCTTAAATAATCTTCTATATCTTCATCGAATTTATGCATGCCTTGCTCAATTATCTGTTATTCTGCTAGGTCTGACTGTAACCAATCTCTCCTTTTGTAAAATCACCTACTTGTTTTACGTCCTTTGACATATCGCGCTACCAAACTTCCTTCAATAATTGCAGTTTCCTCCGGCGTAAGGTCGTAGAGATTAACTTAGCAACTCATTCAATTTTCTTTCCCAGTCATCCCCATACACTAATTCATAGTGAATTTTTTTATTTCCAAATAATTTTGCAAAACTTTCTGATTTTGCTTGTTCGTTACAAACATCTAAAACTGATTTTTTATACGCCGTATCTTCACTTGCTTTTAGATGTACCCCTTTAGTTTCTATAACAAAAACTTCATCAAAGTCTCTCTGATCCTCTGTTTTTGTAAATATAAAATCTGGATAAACTTTCTGCTTTTTCCAACCTTGAATTGGATAATCAGTTTTTACTAAATTTCTATACCAGAAAAGTAATTTTTCTTGATTTTCTAAATACCAAGCTACTTCTTTTTCATCCTCGTTTAACTCATCTTCTTCTAAGAATTCAAACAGACTTTTTTGTAGAGGAAAACCATTCTTATTATTTAAAGGCTTAGACTGTACATTAGCTTTATATTCTTTCCCTAGCTTAAATCCTACTTTCTCTCCAGCAACCAGGAATCTGATCTGTTTATCACTGAGTAATTTTAAAAATTCTTCCTGCGCTAGTCTATCTCTTTCTTTTTCTAACTGCTTTTTAGTTTCTTCAATTATAAAAACTAAGTTATTAATTATCTGCTCAACATCATATTTTTTATTTAGCTTATTTAAAACTTTCTCACCGATCTCATAGGCTAACCAAGGATTAGGAACTATTTCTAGAAGTTGTCTTGCTATAAAAACAGGGTCTAATATTAATCCTCCTTCTTTTAGATATATAGGTTTTTTCTGTTTGATTAATTCTTTGATATCTTCCGACAAAGTAGTTAAATGCTCTACATCTTTAACTTCTGTGCTTGAAAGGATTAAATTATAGGAGGGTTCTAAACTCACTCTGTCCCAATCAATTCTGCTTAAAATATCTGTTTCGTAATCAATTAAACGCCAACTGTAAGCATCTTTTGTTACAAAAAATGGCAGAATAATATCATCAACCAAGCTTTTAAATTTATCCCTAACCGTATATATTTTCTTTTCTTTGTCTTCTGCCTCCATTTCTTCACTAATTGTCACTTTACTGTGTAAATCTCCCAATCCTTCTTGACCAAACCCTTTTTTTATCTCCTCCAATAAATTATTACCCCTCTGCTGAAAACAAAACACATAACTTTCATCTAATGATTCAACCTTAGTCTTCCTGGCGTATGGTTGTCTTAAAATTCTTCCTACAAGTTGAGTTAAGGCATTTTTTGAAGATGGATTGGTCAAAATAGAAAGCACATAAGCGAATGCGCAATCCCAGCCTTCTTGTAGAGCCTGTTTCGTAATAATATAGCGGATTTTACAATCTCTGGACATTAAACCACCAATATCGTCTACAACTTTCAATTCGTCTTTTTCACTTGTCTTAATTGCTATTTGATCTATCGGTATACCCAAGCCTTTGATTAAATATTCTTTTACATCCTCCGAATGAATATACTTTCCGCCTCTTTGATCCTTTCCAGTTCGTTCAGCCTGAATCAAGCAAATTGGCCTAATATATATACCTGTGTTTGCCTCATGCTCTCTTGCTTTTGTTTCAAGCAAGTCCAATTTATCTTTACTAGCAAGCATTGTATCTTCCCATTTTGTACTAGCCTTATTGATTACGTGAAGATCAAGTTTTATCATTTCTTCTTGATTAAGTTCTTTGCCAAGAATATCTACTAGGATATTGCTTTGATCATGTGGTGTTGCTGATAACTCAACCACAATTGAAGGGTTTAAATTTTTTAAGGTATCTTCTGCAATTGGACTTTTGCCTTTATGGCTTTCGTCTAAAATCACCATCGGGTTTAATAATCTAATCACATTACCTAAAGAAGTTTTTATTTGCCTTCCCCAGAAATCTTCATCATTACCAAAAGTGTCAAAATTGATAACTTTAGAAAGTAATTCTTGCTGCGCTTCTCTATCATCTTCGGCTGGAAAAAATTCTTGAAAAGCTCCGCTATCTCTAAATACCTTAAGCTCTTCTTTATTTGTTCTTGAGGCAGACGGAAGCATTAACATTAAAATTACCAAATTTTCTTCAATATCAAGAGGTGTAAATTTATCTCCTTTTTCTATTATTAAAGTTTTACCGCCACTAGCTATATCTAAGTATTGTCTGTAAGGATGTTCTTTAGTTCTTAAGTTTTTTATTGTTTGGTTGTAGATTTGAGTTGTGGGTACAATCCAGAGTACTAATCCAGTTCTTTTTCTAAGGTAAATGTGATTTACAAGATCAATAGTTTTGACAGCAAGTAAAGTTTTGCCTCCACCTGTTGGGATCTTTAAACAAAAGTTTGGTAGGTCTTTATCTAATCCATTCCTTCCTTCCTTATAATCATTTAATCCAACAGTCTCCCATGCATCTTCCGAAGCATGCTTTAGATTGCCCGATTGAACCTCTTTATCTAAAGCTTGGAGAAAAGCTTTTACCTGTTTTAATGCTTTTTG
>CAZPZA010000008.1:5455-13068 GCA_964590985.1 uncultured Gammaproteobacteria bacterium | reverse complement strand
TCAAAAGGTAATTGTGCAAAGTCTATCCTTAGTTCATCTAAATGGTCTTGATCTAAATATTTTGCTGGGGCAAAAATAAGGCGTCTTTTCCCATTGCTTTTTCCCAATGTTCTAGCTCGTTCTAAAGTTAATGCAGTATTTTTTAGGTATTCTAAATCCGATTTGTAAAAAAGATAGACTTCGTAATCTTTACTCTCTCCAACAAAATTATTTGCTTCATCTACTTTACTTTCATCAAATTCTTCACCGGTTGCAGTATAAAATATATACCTTGCTAATTCTTTATATGTAGGTAAATTACTTCCAGATAGAATACTCTCCAACTCAATAGGTTTCCCGAGTTCAAAAAAACTAAAACTTCCTCCTAAACCATTCTTTAGATTCTCATCCCGAGCATGGGGAACGCCTTTGATAACCCTTCTTACCCTTTCCGCAGTAATTTTATCTGCATAATCTTCCATCTCAACTAGAATAAATTTTCTATTGCCATCATCTTGTTTATTTAGATCTAAAACAGCCTGTGCAGTAGTACCCGATCCAGCAAATGAATCTAATATTACATCACCCACATTTGATCCTAACTTTAGACACTTCTTAATAAGCTCTACGGATTTTGGAAAGTCGAATACTGGCTTACCGAAAATATCATTCATAATCTCCTTACCGTTTTCGTTATTTATCTCCTTTTCTACCCACAAAGCTTTAGCTTTAGTAGTAGATATATCTCCGTCTTCGTTTTCAAGATAGTCTTTGCGGAATATTCTCCATGCACCCGTCGATACTCGCCTCCCAACCAAAATATTGATATTCTCTCGAACTTTATTTTTGCTCCACGTCCAACATCCATCAAGTCCTTGAGAATTTTTAGGAAGTACATCTGCATTATACTTTTCATCTTTCTCGAGTGAAACTTCTTCTGTTTTTGGGTCAACATAAATTGGAAAGAATAAGTTCGGCCTATTCCCCCTGTTAAAAACTGGATTTCTGTTGCGTAATTCTAATTCCCTGTATTTACCACGCTCATCTTCTTTGTCATATTCGGATAGTGCTTCTCCTTCTTTCGTTAAAAGATTAATGGAGCTATCATTGCTGGCATTCTTACCATATAGCAAAATATATTCATATGTTTTTGCCAAAAATCTATCTAAGGTTCTACCGCGAGGATTGATTTGCGCAACCACACACGCAATGAAATTCTGACCTACAAAGATTTCATCCATTAGCATCCTTAAATGGTGAACCTCGTTGTCATCTATTGACACAAAAATTACACCGTCATCCCTTAGTAACTCTCTAAGAAGTTTTAATCTTGGAGTCATCATACATAGCCATTTGTCATGGCGGGTTAAGTCTTCATTATCCACAGGCTTGTTAGCTTTCAGCCATTCTTGAATCATGGGGGAATTAACATTATCGGAGTAAACCCACCCTTCATTGCCAGTGTTATAAGGAGGATCAATATAGATACATTTTATTTTTCCGGCATAAGTAGGAAGTAAAGCTTTTAGAGCCTTTAGGTTATCACCATGGATAATTAAATTATCATGCAAGCTTACTTTATCAGTTAAACTTTTATCCTTTTTAGGTATTAATTCATGATAAGGAACTGATAAATGATGATTTTGAACAAACTGTTTTCCCTTAAACTGTAACTGTGCCATAAAGATATTTTACCTCACTAAACTATTTTTTGTATCTGCTTCATTTAATCCCATATTTTCTTCCCATATTAAAACACAAATCAACGAAATTCGTCCTTCTTAATTATTGATTTATTTGGAATATACATACCTAAAAGAATTATATTGGGACGCTCTAGGCAATTATACAATAGCTAATATATAATTGGATAGAGTATCATTGATAGTGTTTGTGGCTAAAGAAAAGTACCTAAAAGACGATTCGTGCGGTATCCGAGCAGCGCCTCGCGGAGAAATCCCAGCCTGCTAATCTAATCTCTCACAAATTGCAAACAAAGAGAAAAAGCTGAATTTAGCCTTTCGAAAAATTGTGCAACTTCGATCTCTCTTCCGGAAAAACGATGTTTATTGAGACAAAAATAAAGGCATTGAGGCTAGTCTGAAGCTAAAGCGTTACTTGACTTTCGTAAGTTTTTAGTATAGTATACAAATATAAGAAGTCGGTAAATGTGCGGATAGCCATGGCCGACTTTTTTACTGGCTAAATAAGCACTTCAAAGACACTTGGATTCCTCGTATTGCCTAACTTCTTTTCAATAAGTTCCTCTTTCATTTGTTCTATCTGGTTCTTCTGCTTTTGCTTTTTGAGGACATTGCGTCCGTACATCATACCAGCTATAGGGGCTAATGTGTCTGCCATTTGAATATCTATATCCAGATTAGCTTTGTTTACTAAACTCAAAGAGGTAATTTTTTGTCTATATTCGGAAGCAGACATAGTGCCATCACTCGTACCCATTCCTTGTATACGATTATGCGCTTCGATCAAATAGAAATCCTGAGAAGGATCAGATTCTACAATAATCTTTCCGTTTATTCCTTGCTTTAACTGCTTATTAGCAAATTCTTCAAGTACCTTTAGATATGCTCTTTTGAGTATTGCCTTTTGATTCCAACCTTTGCGTTTGGCTTTTTCTTTATCGACAATAATAAACATGACGCTTATTTCAGTATGCTCAAGGATTGCGATATACTCTGACCAAAACGCTAGTTCATTTTTAGGATCTCGAAGTATCGCAAACGGGCCCTTTTTTCTGTGCATGTCTCGGCTGTGAAAGACAATTTCCTCGTTCTTAAAATATTTTTTCTTGAGTTTTCTGGTTAGCTTATCAAGCTTTGGTTTAAACTTCTCTGGGATTACTATACCTGATAAGACAAATAGTTCAGACTTATGGTCGTACGAGGCCTTCCCGCTTTCATCTATTGATAAAAGTTTGTAGATCATTATTATTATTGTACATCAGTTTTCTATTTTTTATAACTAGAAATAACTCCTCTATAAAACAAGAGCAAAGCTGAATTTAGCCTTTCGAAAAATTGTGCGATCGCATCTAGAACTGATAAGCTAAATTACGACTAACATCCCATAAACATATGGACAATATGAATTTGTGTCGCTAAAATAAAAGCAAACCTTGCAATGTGAAGTTATTTAACAGACAAAATCGATAAAACAGCTTGGTTCAGGGTATTCTCTAATATTTGCGGTGATCTCGCCGCAGGATGGCTCGGACTAGTGTTGGTGGTTACTGCGGCTTTTGATCTTTTCGTGTTGACAAGATCACTCTTATTGGGTATATTATTTACGTGGCTTTCATATAAATTTGAAAGCAAATCTTTATGAATATAGAAGAATTACTTAAGCTTATCACAAACGCGCAAGTCTCAACAGCCCTTGTTTTAATAGCTGCGGCGCTTGTATATATTGCGTTTAAAGTATCAGAGAAAAAAAGAACACGTTAAGGCAAAAAGGATTTGAAGAATTTAAATACTCTTGAAAATAATTTTCTAAAACCAAGATGCGGAATCTGTGGCAAAGAAATACCAAAAGGAAAAGAGGCTTTTGTTTTAAGCATCGTACCATACATTGCAAGACCAATCACTGTAGCAAAAGCAGGGCCTTGTATCTCTTCTATAATACCCTTTATGTTTGTGGGGAATCCAATTCTCACAGGCATGGCAAGGGCTCTTTTAGCACAGTTTTCAGCCGCCACAGTCAATGCTCCTCCTCCTGTTATAACAACTCCAGCTGGAATCTGCCCACCAAATCCGCTCCTTTTTACCTCCAAACCCACCATAGTAAATATTTCGTTTAATCTTGGTCGTATTATCCCCTCAATTAAGGTTTTTTGGGAAGCTTTGCGGATATCTTCTGATAGCCCTAATGGTGAAAGGTCTATTTCATCTGTTGTTCGTACTTCTTTATTAACATGATCTCTGTCATCTCTTATTGATTTTTTACGAGCTTGGGATAAAAATAACTTTATCTTTTCTGCTGATTCCAAAGAGATTCGAAGTCCAATTGCAAGGTCATTTGTAATATGTCTTGCTCCAACTGGTATCACAGATGAATGCGCAAGAGAACCTTCTACGTAGATTGCTATATCAGTAGTACCAGCACCTATATCTATCAAAACAACTCCCAATTCTTTCTCTGTATCGGATAAAACCGCTAGGCTACTTGCATAACCACTAAATGCTACGCCATCCATATCCACTCCAACTTGAGAAAAAGTTTTCTCCAAATTATTCAACGAGGTCGATGCTCCAGAAATAATATGAGTGTTTATTTCAAGCCTAACGCCAGACATGCCTATAGGATCCTTTATTCCTTCTTGTCCGTCTACAGAATAATTTCTAGGAAGCACATGAATGATTTGTCTGTTAGACGGAAGAGAAACTGCTTGTGCAGCTTCTATTACTCTATCTAAATCGCTTTGTACAATTTCTCCACGTGGAGAAGAGATTGCTACTACCCCTTTGGAATTTTGAGATTCTATGTGACTTCCGCCAATTGAAGAAATGATGTGTGACACAGAGTACCCTGCCATGCGTTCCGCTCCATCTAGCGATTCGTTAATACATTGAACAGCTTCCTTTATGTCTACTATCTGGCCTTTTTTTATTCCCCGAGAAGCTACTTCTGCAACCCCTAAAACATTTACTATGGAACCTTCTGCTCTTGCGATTAAAGAAACAATTTTAGATGTACCCACATCTACTCCTGTTATAATTTTATCTTCCGACATAACACTAATACTTAATCACTGGCTTGTCAAATCTAAAGTCTATCAGACTAAACCTCTTCCCACTTATTGTAAGCTGTTTTAGTATCGCTTGTAAAGAGGATATTTGAACTTGAACATCTTTTTTTAACGATATATAAATACTGCTCTTATCTTTAAGTTTTACTTCAATATAATCGAAAGCAACATTTATAGATGAAAATTGAATGTTACGATCTATTAAAAGCTTTGATATTTTAGACATGTCCCAAGTGACATTTTTTACTATTGGATTGATAATAGATTTTTTGTTAAACCAGGAAAAGTCAGAAAACACTATGTTTAAAATAAATAAAATCAAAAAAGACGCCAAAAAAATAGATAATGATGTTTTTAAAAATTGTCCTTTGCCTCTTTTTCGTTTTATCTTTATCTTTTTTAACATTCTTAACTATTTCTACTATTTTATCAGCGGAACTTCTATCTATTATGCTGCTTGCTTTTTCTCTATTTTTTATGTACCTTTCTATATTATTAACCATTTCTTCTATTTTTTGCAAAAGTAAATTCTCGTTTATAAATTTTTGTTCCAAAACTTCTCCAAGGCCTAATTTCTTAAAAAAAAGAGCGTTGGTCAACTGCTCGTTATTTTGGCTAAAGGGAATAGGAATAAGTATGCCAGGTTTACCAAAATAGATGAGTTCAAGGACTGTATTTATGCCTGCGCGAGAAATCACCAAAGTCGACTTTTTGAATACTTTGCCTAATTCTTTATAATCGACAAACTTTTTTAATATATATCTAGCTTTAAGTTTTGTAGGCAACAAATTTTTCAAGTTAGAAAACCGATCGAAGTCCTTGTGCTCTTTGGAATCTCCAGTTTGATGAATTACTACAAATTTTTCCAAAAGCTGCCTAATGCATTTCTCAATCAATGTATTTATAAAATGCGACCCTGCGCTCCCTCCTGTTATATAAATAATCGGCAAATGTTCATTTGGAATTTTGAATTTGGAATTTATTTGGAGCTTGGAATTTTGAATTTGGAATTTCCTTATGGGGTTTCCAGTCAAAATAGTCTTATGTTTTGGGAAATAAGGTTTTGATGTTTCGTAGGAAACACAAACTTTTGTGGCAAAATAGGATAAAACTCTATTAGCCAGACCAGCTTTTAGTGTTTGCTCGTGAATTACTATCGGAATTCTTACTAAATAGGCTGCTAATACAACCGGCAGAGAAACATAGCCTCCAAAACTTAAAGCAACATCAGGCTTAAACCTGTAAAGAATAGAAAAAGCCTGCATAAAACCGTATGGGATTTTAAAAAGAGATGGAATTGTATGTCTTGTAAACTTTCTCTGCAGTCTTCCAGTAGCAATACTCGCAAATGGAATTTTAAGAGATTTAATAGTATTATACTCTAAAGAATATCCCGGATCTCCCTCAAAAGTGTGTTTTCTGCCAATAAACAGAATCTTTGTATCTTTCGACAGAGCATCAATTACTGCCAAAGCTGGGGAAAGATGACCACCGACTATTACTATTCTCATACCTAAATTCAAAAATCAAAATGCAAAAGTCAAAAGTTCAATTCAAAAGTTAAAAGTTTCACGAAGAATACTTTTGAGTTTTTACTTGTAATTTTGACTTTTGACCTTTGACTTTTAACTTTTTCTTGATATATTCAACAATATTCCAACCGCACAAAGGTCAACAATTAAAGCTGATCCTCCATAAGATATAAAGGGAAGAGGAATTCCCGTAAGAGGAAACAGAACTGTTACCGCTCCCAAATTAATTGCGGCTTGAACTCCTAAAAAAGTTGTTATTCCAGAAGCGAGTAACTTTCCAAATTTATCCTCAACGCGTGCTGCTATTCGAAAGCCCCTCCAAATTATCAGAACATACAAGGCAATTACAAAGATTGCTCCTATAAATCCCAGTTCTTCGGCGATAACTGCAAATATCGAATCTGTAGTTGTTTCTGGAAGATACGCGTATTTTTGTGTCGAGTTCCCAAGACCAACACCCAAAATTCCACCGGTTCCCAAGGCTATTAATATTTGCTTAAGATGATAAGAAGAATTTTCTACGGATTCTCCTATTTTAAAAAAAGCCTCAAGTCTCTCTGTCCTATAAGGAGAGATTTTAATTAAAAACGCTCCCAAAAAGAAAAAAAGCGGCAAAAGGATTGCAAAATAAGCTATATTTCCGCCAGATAAAAAATATATTACCAAACCCTCAAGCAATATCACAATCGCTGTTCCCATGTCCGGCTGCATAAACACCAAAAACAGAACCAGTCCCAAAAGCATAAGAAACGCCAAAAGTCTCCCCTTTTCTTTTCCAGAAAACCAGGCAGAAAGATAAATAGCAAGAACTAGTTTTACAAACTCCGCAGGCTGCAGAGAAAATTCTCCTAGACCAATCCATCTATTGGCACCTTGAAACTGAATTCCTATCCCTGGCACAAATACTAAAACCAGCAAAACTATAGCTGTAAAAAGAAGGGGTAAAGATAAATTGTATAACCTCTCGTAGTTAAAAAATGTTAGAAAAAAAAGTCCGGCAAACCCAATAAGCACCCAAAAAAACTGATCCCTAACATAATAATACTTATCAGAAAAGTCTTTAAGTGAGACATACGAGGACACATCATAAATCATAAAAAAGCCAAAGAAGCTTAAGAAAAGAACCAATGCCAAAAGAGCAATATCTATTTTTCTCATACCCCTTCGCTATTGCCTAAAAATAAGGTTTTAATCTAACTAGGAAAATATTGTTTTACAGTCAATCTATGCATAACAAGTAAGCTACGAGGTATGACCCTCCAAAGCTTTATGCGAAGGAGGGTCATACCCCTTCGCTATTGCCTAAAAATAAGGTTTTAATCTAACTAGGAAAATAT